>CAYRLD010000042.1:0-11150 GCA_964424925.1 uncultured Planctomycetales bacterium | reverse complement strand
AGAACAAACGGTCTCATTTGATCCGGCAAGTCTCTTCCTTTTTCCCACGAGTGTTGTGATCTCCGGTTCTTTTGCAAACCGGTTTGATCTGAAGATGGGATCGACTCTCGATCTCGATACCCCCTCTGGCCGGCAAACCTTTCGCATTGCCGGGATCTTGTCGGATACCGGCGCCGCCCGGGTGTTGGGGGGGAACATTGTTGTTCTGGGGATCGGTGCGGCACAAACCTATTTCGGACAGAAAGATCGGTATGACCGAATCGAGGTCGCTCTCGAGGAGGCGACCCAATCCCAGATTGAGAACGCTCTGGGCGTAGAATACAGTGTGTTTCCGCTCACACGGACGAATCCGGTTCTCGATTTCTTGTTGGCCCAACAGCGACTCGCTCTTTCCGCGGTCACCGTGGTGGCGATGCTGATTGGGATCTTCATTATTTATAATACGTTCTCCCTTTCTGTGGTGGAGCGGGTAAAAGAGATTGGGATTCTGCGAGCCCTTGGGGCTCGACGCTCCGAGGTGATCGGGGCTCTTCTCCTGGAGGCGGGATTTATTGGGCTGGCCGCTTCCGGGCTGGGGGTTCTTCTCGGACTCTTTCTCTCTCGTTTCTTTATTCAACAAGCGGCGACGCAGATCAATCTGTTGGTATACCTCGTCGATGTCTCTGAAGTCACGCTGCCCCTCGATGCGGTCGTCTTCTCTTTGGCGGTCGGTCTTTTCACCGCCATGGCCGGATCTTTGGTTCCTGCCCTCTCGGCTTCGCGGGTCTCTCCGATGGTCGCGATTCGAAAGGCGGTCTATGGGAAGGGGCTTTCCGGGAAATATTGGAAAGGGTTCCTTCTGGGGCTTCTCTTCTTCGGGGGATCGGTCTTTCTTTCCACCGACCGGGATTCGACACTCAACCTGATGATGTTGTCTCTCGTTCTCGCCTTCGTCGGGCTTGCCTTTATGCTGCCGCAGATGATTCTCTGGGTCGGGAGTCTCTTTCGCTTTGTCGCGAGAAGGACGCTCTCGGTGGAAGGCTTTATGGCGTTTGACAATGTGGTGAAGTTTCCCTCTCGAACGGCGCTCACGGTCATCGCCTTTGCCGGAAGTCTTTCCATTGTCGTTGTTCTGTGGGGGATACTGACCTCCTTCGAACATTCGGTCGACAGGTGGTTGCATTCTATTTTCCCCTTCGACTATACGGTCCAACTTCAAGATTTAACGGTCGGGGCGTACGGAACGGGGACCTTCCCAGAATCGGCGATTGAAAATGTGCGTTCGGATCCCCGGGTTTCGGAGGCGTATGCGGTGCGGACACGCTTTATCCCTTTCCGCGATGAGACGGTAATGTTGATCGCTTTTGAGACCGCGATTTTTGAACGGTTGCAAAAAGCGCGTGGTCTTCCAGAGGATCCCGGGCTCTCTTTCTGGATCCGGGAAGGGGTTCCCAAGGGGGAGATTTCGATTTCGACAAACTTTGCCAACCTCCACGGGGTGAACCCGGGGGAGGAGATTACCCTTTCGACGCCACAGGGGAATCAGAATTTTCGGATCTCTTCCTCGCTCGTCGATTTTTCGTGGCCGAGGGGCGTCGTGGTCTTTGACCTGGCGGAGTACCAAAAAATCTGGGGGGATCAGAGACTGACATACATTGATGTAGCTGCCAAAGAAGGGGGCGATCGCGAAGCTCTTCGAACCGCTCTTGGCGAAATCTTCAAAGGACGATTTGATGTCTTCATCTATGATACGGAAGAGATTCGGACGAACAGTCTTGGGTTAGTACGGGACTGGTTTCGTTTGGCCGATGCGCAGATTGTGATCGCTCTTCTCATCGGTGCGATTGGCGTGATCAACACTCTCCTCATTTCTGTTCTGACCCAGAAACGGCAAGTGGCTCTCTTGCGCGCGATTGGGGCAACGATGAAGCAGATCGCGGTTACGCTTACGTTGGAAGCGCTTTTTCTGGGTGTGATCAGTGGGATTCTCGGTTGTGCGATCGGGATTTTTGTCGTGAAGTTTCCGATTGCGATCATGATGATGTTGGAGTCTGGATTCGAAATTCCGTTCGTTCTTCCAACAAAGGGGGTCCTGGTTGCCCTTGGTGGAGGCGTGATCATCGCGCTTGTTTCCAGCCTGGCCCCCGTTCGATTGACGCGGAAGATCGACATCGTTGATGCCATAGGATATGAGTAATTGCACCCGCCGGGGTCGGCTGGTATTGTCGGGGAATCATGAGTCACTTTTCTGAAATTCAGAAAGAGCGAGGACCTGACCTGGTGATCTCTCCCCGTGCTTCGCTGCAGACGGAGCCGTCTGTGAGCGTTGAACTGGGGCTTTCTCCTGACCACCTTCCGCTCCTTCTCCGGGTCGATTGCCTGAACGCGCTCGATTCGACATTCTTCCATGCCCTTGGTCTTCATTCTCGTGGAGAGCTTCCCAACGAACTTCAGGAATCGTTTTCCCGTTTTGAAGAAGCGCTTGGTGAATATGTTCGTTCTCGAGGGGTGGTTCCCGATGGGCCGACTTCGGAGACTTCCTCTAGTTATGTTAGCTCTTCGAAAATCGATCTTCTGACCGGGGCCTCCATGATGGCCCGCGCTCTGGGAGGGCAATCTCCCCTTATGCTTGTAGAAGATCTTGAAAATCCGAATGCACAGCCAGAACGGGTGTCCGATACACGTGCTCTTCTCCATGCAGATCAACCCGAGGGAGCCCCTCGACAATTCTCAGGGCTTCGTCGTCTTGCCGTTCCGTGTGAGGGGGCGGAGCCGTGGATTGTTCAATGGGAAGGGCCCGGAGAGGAGGAGTCTATGCCTCGCTGGATTCGCCCCTATCAATGTGAATCGATCGCCCACTTTCCGGAGGCTCGTTTTCACGCAAAGCAGGGGCATGACGAGGTTTCGGGTTTTCTTTCGGATCGGGATTCTTATCTGGCGGAGATCGATCGGGCGAATGCCATTGGGTGGAGTCTGCCGAGAGTCGTGATCGGGGAGGCGATTGCCGAACTGGCCGAACGACTCGAAGAGAACCATTCGAACGGTCTTGTCCACGGAGATCTGAAGCCTCAGAACACCTTGATTCTTCCGGAAGGAACACTCGCTTTCGATTCGCTCGACGTTCGAGCAGGGGATCTCTCCCCAGCGGCGACCCCAGGGTGGGCCGCTCCGGAACAGGTGCTTGGGCGAGAAGTGTCTCCCGCAACGGACATATTTGCTCTCGGCTTGATGACCTCGGCACTCTTCGGAGCGGCGATTCATGGGGAAGAGAGAACGTTTATCATTCCCACCGGCGGGGCGAAGCGCCATCGACTCCGTATTCTCGTTTCGAGCGATGTCTTTCTCGATCCGGTCGGAATGGATATTTTTGGGACGGAATCGATTCCTTCCTGGAGAGCGTTTCTCAAGCAAGCGGTTTCGTTTGATCCTGCGGCGCGTTTTGAAAGTGGAAATAGTTTCGCGTCTGAATTGCGAACCCATCTGGAGGACCATCCTCCCCAAGGCTCCGTTTTCTTGGGTGGGGGTCCCGGAGTGATCTATCCAAATGTGATTCGGGATGGGGCGCCGCAACCCGCGTGGGTGATTACGGATCACCGGTGATTTCTTTCTAGAGAGGGTAGCGAACCTCCGTGTGTGTTCTTGAAAATTCCCCAGGTGTGGGGAAAATTACCTATTTATCAATAGCGTATGGTGATAATTGCGCGTAACAAAGCATTCTGTAATGTGGCGCGATGCTTGCTTACTGGTACCATGGGAGAATGACCGTGTTCGAAAGGTTTCCATTTTTCTGTCTTGAAAATCTGATTCTTCGATTTCAGGGCTGGTTCGGTAGGAGAGCAGGGCAATGAAAGTCGTCTGTGTGGGGGGAGGTCCTTCGGGACTCTGCTTCGGCATCCTGATGAAATTGAAGGACCCCACTCATGATGTGACCGTGTATGAACGGAACCGCTCTACCGATACGTTCGGCTGGGGGGTCGTCTTTTCCGATCAGACCCTCGAAAATCTGGAGAAGTACGATCCGATCATCGCCGAAAAGATCACCGATCACTTTAACCGTTGGGAAGATATCGAAAACTATTTCAAAGGAACGGTGATTCGTTCCACGGGCCACGGCTTTGTGGGGATCGGTCGCTTGCGTCTTCTAAATCTTCTCCAAGAGCGTGCAGAAGAACTGGGTGTACGGATTGAGTATGAAACGGAGGTCGATTCGATAGAGCCTTTCCGGGATGCCGATCTGATCGTAGCGGCCGATGGGATCAATAGTCGGATTCGAGAGCAGTATGCAGAATATTTTGAACCCGATATTGAACTGCGAAAAAACAAGTTTATCTGGCTCGGAACCAAAAGACTCTTTGATGCCTTTACGTTCCTCTTTGAAAAGACGGAGCATGGCTGGATTCAGGTCCACGCCTACCGGTTTGATAAAGAGACGAGTACGTTCATCGTGGAATGCACAGAGGAATTCTGGCGTGCTCACGGAATCGATAAGATGAGTTCGGAAGAGAGTATCGCCTTCTGCGAAAAGATATTCGAACAGTATCTGGATGGACATAAACTGGTCAGCAACGCAAAGCATCGGCGGGGAAGTGAGTGGATTACCTTTCCCCGTGTGAACAATAAGCATTGGCATCACGAGAATATTGTTCTTATTGGAGATGCAGCGCATACGGCGCACTTCTCGATCGGATCAGGGACCAAACTGGGAATCGAAGATGCGATCGAACTTTCCGAAGAGATCCATCGTCATGCGGATCTCGAAACAGCCTTGGTGGAGTACGAGAAGGCACGGAGGACCGATGTCCTTCGTCTGCAGAGCGCTGCGCGAAACAGTACGGAGTGGTTTGAAAATATTGACCGATACGCTGAGCTCGACCCCCCGCAGTTTTACTATTCGCTTTTAACGCGCAGTCAACGGGTGAGTCACGAAAACCTTCGGCTTCGAGATTCGAAATGGCTTGCTGAATATGAAGAGTGGTTTTCCCGGAAGGCGACGGGGGACGAAAAGGTTTCGGGCGTTCCTCCCATGTTTTCCCCGTTCCAGTTGAGGAACCTAACGTTATCCAATCGGGTTGTGGTCTCTCCGATGGATACGTATGCAGCAAAATATGGATTGATTACGGACTTCCATCTGGTTCATCTTGGCGCCCGCGCTCTCGGGGGAGCGGGACTCATCATGACAGAGATGACCGTGCCGAGTCCGGAGGCAAGAATCTCTCCGGGATGTGCCGGGATCTACACCGATGAACAGACCGCCGCCTGGAAGCGAGTGGTCGACTTTGTCCATGGGAATTCGTCTGCTCGTATTGGGCTTCAGTTAGGTCATTCGGGCCCGAAAGGGTCGACCCGGGTAATGTGGGAAGGGGATGACCAACACCTTGAGGAGGGGAACTGGCCCCTTATTGGTCCTTCGGCGATTCCCTTTGCTCCGGGACGCCATACTCCGCGGGAAATGACCCGGGAAGATATGGACATCGTTCGGGATCAATTTGTCGCGTCAACAAAACGTGCCGACGAAGCTGGATTCGATCTGGTCGAATTGCATGCGGCGCATGGCTATCTTCTTTCCGCATTCATTACGCCTCTGAGAAATAAGAGAACGGATGAATATGGTGGATCTCTCGAGAACCGGCTTCGCTTTCCACTCGAAGTATTCACAACGATGCGAGGAGTTTGGCCGAAAGAAAAACCGATGTCGGTCCGTATCTCCGCTACTGATTGGGTCGAGGGAGGGGTCGATGGGGACGAGGCGGTAGAGATCGCGCGTTCCTTCAAGGCAGCCGGGGTCGATATCGTGGATGTTTCCGCGGGGCAGACCGATCCATCGGCGGAACCCGTTTATGGACGAATGTTCCAGACCCCCTTCAGCGATCGAATTCGGAATGAAGCATCTGTTCCTACAATGACCGTCGGAAATATTTATGAGATCGATCACGTCAACAGCATCATCGGTGCGGGGCGTGCTGATCTTTGTTGTCTGGCCCGGCCTCATCTGTCTGATCCAAACTGGACGATGAGAGCCGCAGCCGAGCAGGGGGTCGAACTCCCCCTGCCTCCCCAATATATGCCTGGGTATTTGCAACTGCGGAGAAATCTCGAGCGTGCGGCCCAGATGGCGATTCAGATCTGATAGAAAGGGTTTTACCGGATGAGTGAGGAAGAAAAGAATAGCGGGAAGGTGGATGTCACGAAAGAGGGCGTTCATTGGGATCTCAAAAAAGATCAGACGTACGGGGGGTATCTCCAACTCGATCAGATTTTAAACGCCCAGAATCTCCGTACGGATCATCATGACGAGATGCTTTTTATCCTGATTCATCAGGTGGTGGAACTCTGGATCAAGTTGGTCTTGCATGAACTCCATAGTGCGGTGGAGTGTGTGAAGAAGGATCAACTGGAGCCCGCCTTTAAAATGCTCAGCCGGGTCTCTCGCATTCAGATTCAACTGAAAGAGGCGTGGGAAGTTCTTTCGACGCTCACTCCGGTCGATTATGTTCAGTTCCGAGACTCTCTTGGGCACGCTTCCGGTTTCCAGTCTCACCAATACCGGACCCTTGAATTCCTTCTCGGGAATAAGAATGCAGATATGATCAAGGTTCATAAGTCGAACCCTGAGATTTATGATTTGGTGAAGAAGGCTCTCGATTCACCCAGTCTTTATGACGAAGCTCTTCGGCTTCTTGCCCGGAGGGGCTTCGAGATTCCCAAAGAGAAAGTGGATCGGGACTGGGCGGAATCGTATCAGAGCGATCCCGCTGTCGAGGCGGCCTGGCTGAAAGTCTACAAGGATGTAGAGAAGTATTGGGATCTGTATGCGCTGGCCGAAAAGTTGGTCGATGTGGAAGATAACTTTCATCAGTGGCGCTTTCGCCATATGAAAACGGTCGAGCGTATTATTGGGTTCAAGAGGGGTACGGGCGGGACCGGAGGGGTTTCTTATCTCGTGAAAGCGCTCGATCTGCGCTTTTTCCCCGAACTCTGGACCGTTCGCACTTCGATCTAGATCTAGGACCGAAAGAATCATGAAACGGGTTGTCATTATCGGTGGCGGGATATCGGGCCTGAGTGTCGCCTATGCACTTCAAGGAAAGGCCCAGGTCACTCTCCTGGAGGCGAATGCCTTGGGGGGGGTGATTCAGACAGATCGTACCGGCTTATATATAGTAGAAGGGGGTCCGGACTCTTTTGTGACCGCTCGCCCTGCGGCCCTCGACCTCTGTCGCGAAATCGGTCTTGAGAGCGAATTGATCCCGATGTCCCTCCGAAAGCTCTATGTTCGCTCGGGCGGGGTATTTCATGAAATGCCTCCCGGATTCTTTCTTACGGTTCCGACGAAGATCCGCTCCGTTCTGAAAAGTGGCCTTTTCTCCTGGAAGGGGAAACTGAGGATGGGAATGGAATACTTTCTTCCCCGGGGGGGCGATGAGGAAGAGTCGATCGGGTCCTTCGTCCGGCGTCGTTTTGGACAAGAGATGGTCGACAAGGTGGCCGATCCCCTGATGGGGGGGATCTATTCCGGGCCAGCAGATCAAATCAGTCTCCGGGCGACTTTCCCTCAATTTCAGAAGATGGAGAGAGAGCACCGGAGTTTGATCCGTGCGATGCGGAAGACGAAAATGCCCGAAGGGAATCCCCTGATGTCCCTGAGAGGGGGGATGGCGACTTTGGTGGAGCGTCTTCTCGAGAAAATAGATATCGAAATCATCAAAAGCCGGGTTCTCCGCGTTGAGGGCGATAAACGGGTTGTTCATGAGGCGGGGAGTCTCGAGGCGGATGAGGTTGTTGTTGCCACTCCCGCTCCGGCAGCGGCCGGAATCCTCCAAAATTGGCCCGATTTAGCGGAGGCTCTCGGGGAGATTCCCTTCGCTTCCTCTATAACCGTCTCTCTGGCGTATGATCGAAAAGCGGTTCCCCATGCTCTCGACGCGACCGGATTTATTCTTCCCCAATCAGAGGGTCGCCGTATTCATGCCTGCAGTTGGTCTTCGAGTAAATTTGAGAATCGGGCTCCTGAAGAAGGAGCCCTGATTCGTTGTTTCCTCCGGGGAGAGCCGAACGATCCAGAGTCGATCGCTCGGGAAGAGTTGCGCGACCTCCTTGGCGTGGAAGCGGAGCCACAACTTGTGCGGACCTGGAGATGGCCAAAAGCGAATCCCGTTTACGAAGTTTCTCACCAGAAAAGAGTTTCTCGAATTGAGGATGCGACTCCGGAGGGGGTTCATATTACCGGAGCGGGGTACCGGGGTTCCGGGATTCCCCATTGTATTCAGGCTGGGAGGGCGGTAGCAGCTAATGTTCTTGGAGGGTAAGTTTACCCCGTTAAATCCTGAATTGGCTTGACTGTCTGAAGGAGGATTTGTAATCTCACTTACGCGATCTAAATCAGGGCATCTCTCTTGGGGGAAGAGCAGGATTTCCTCCTATAGATGTAAGGCTCGTGCAGGCTGGCTCCCTGGCTGGAATGCGTTGGTCGTGATTACAGAGGGACGTTTAATGAACCGTGCAGTACTTTACTTGGCTCTGCTTCTAGCCTCTTCCCTGCCTGTTGCTGCACAGGAAGGGAAAGATTTCGGTATTACCGAAAAAGTGGGAAGCCAGGTTCCTCTCGACCTCACCTTTACGGACGAATGGGGAGAAGAAGTTTCCTTCAAAGATCTTGTCGATCGCCCCATTATTCTCTCCCTGGTCTATTTCAAATGTCCCGGAGTTTGTACGCCTGTTCTGGATGGTTTGCTCTACACGTTGGAACGAGTCAACGCCGAACCGGGAAAAGATTTCACCACGATCACAATTAGTTTTGATCCTAAAGAGGGTCCGGAGCTGGCTCGTTCGAAAAAGAAGGGGTATCTTGAATCCCTCAAACGTCCGTACCCTGCAGACGCCTGGCGATGGCTGACAGCGGACAAAGAGACGATTGAAAAACTGACCGCAGCCGTTGGCTTCGAATATAAAAAAGAGGGCGTGGAATATCGTCATGCGGCAAGTCTGATCATTCTCTCCCCAGAGGGAAAAATCTCCCGCTATATGTATGGAACACGATACCTGCCGGTCCATGTCGAAATGGCGATCGAGCAGGCAAAGAATGAAGATACGAGTCCAACAGTGGCCAAAACGCTGGAATACTGTTTCAGCGAACCGCCCAAGGGACGCATTGAAGCCTTAAAATTGATTTCAATGGGGGGCTCAGTCGTTCTGGGTCTTGCCATGTGCCTCTTCGTAGGGCTCTTGATTCGGCGCGGTGGGCGACCGAAGGAGGAAAAAGAATAACCATGGCGAACGGAGTAGCCGCGGAAGCTGTTGAGGAAACAGAGCTTCTCAACTATTTTCACGAGAAGAGTCGATACAGCGGAATCTGGAAATATCTCTTCTCCACCGATCATAAGAAGGTATGTCTCCTATACCTAACTGCGATGATCGCTTTTTTCCTCTGTGGCGTAGGATTCGCCATGCTGCTCCGGCTCGAATTGATGGCGCCGGGAATGGATTTCATCGGGGCGTCGACCTATAACGCGGTCTACACACTGCATGGCGTTTTCATGATTTTCCTCTTCGTTATTCCAGGGCTCCCCGCGGTCTTCGGTAATTTCTGTATACCGATTATGATTGGGGCTGAGGATGTTTCCTTTCCGAAGCTGAATCTGCTCTCCTGGTACCTCTTCATGTCTGGGGCCGTCCTTATTATCCTGTCCCTCTTTATTGGAGGGGGGGCTCCTGACACGGGCTGGACTTTCTACGCGCCCTGGAGCATCAAGACGAGTGCCAATATTCCGATGGCGGTCATGGGGGTCTTCCTTGTCGGGTTCTCTTCGATTTTGACGGGACTGAACTTTGTTACCACGATCCATCGCCTTCGGGCCCCTGGGGTAACCTTTGGGAAACTTCCCCTCTTTGTCTGGGGGATTTACACCACTGGTTGGCTGCAGATTCTCGCGACTCCGGTCATCGGGATTACGCTCCTGATGGTCTTCATGGAGCGGATGTTTGGCTTCGGATTCTTTGATCCGGCCAACGGCGGGGATCCGGTCATGTACCAGCATCTCTTCTGGATTTACTCCCATCCGGCCGTGTACATCATGATTCTTCCTGCGATGGGTGCGATTTCAGACATTATCCCGACTTTCTGCAGAAAGCCTATTTTCGGCTACAAGGCGATGGCGGGAGCTCTTGTCAGTATCGGACTGATCGCTTATATCGTGTGGGGACACCACATGTTCACCAGTGGGATGTCGGATACGGGCCGGATCATCTTCTCCTTCCTGACTTTCTTCGTGGGTGTGCCTACCGCGATCAAGGTGTTCAACTGGGTCGCCACGCTTCACAAGGGTGCGATCATCTTTTCGACACCGATGTGGTACGCAATGGCCTTTATCTTCCTTTTCAGTATCGGTGGCTTGAGTGGCATGATCAACGGTGTGCTTGCCGTTGACCTTCACATCCATGACACCTATTTCATTGTTGCTCATATTCACTATGTTGTGTTCGGCGGAACCGGAGTCGGTTTCTTCGCCGCCATTCACTACTGGTTCCCCAAGATGTTCGGACGGATGTATTCCGAGGTGATTGCGAAGTGGGCCCTCGGGCTCTTCTTTGTCGGATTCAACGTCCTTTACTTCCCAATGTTCATCTACGGATACATGGGGAACCCGCGCCGATACTATGACTATCCACCACGATTTGAATTCTGGCAGTTTGTCTCTACGGTCGGATCGTGGATCATGGTTCCCGGGATCATTCTTATGCTCGCAAACTTGATTTGGGGGGCTTTCAAGGGGAAAAAGGCTTCGGCGAATCCATGGGGTGGGGTTACGTTGGAATGGACCGTTCCTTCTCCTCCTCCTTTGCTCAATTTTGACAAGATTCCTCATGTGACTCGTGGACCCTATGACTACAAGGGGGAAGAGTCTAAATGAGCGGTTCGGCAGCAACAGTAGCAGATCATCACGAACATAAGGACTACGGTGCCGCAAAGATCGGCATGTGGCTCTTCCTGTTTACCGAACTTCTGCTCTTTGGCGGCATGTTTGTTCTCTATGCCATCTACAGGGCAAAATATTCCCAGCAGTTCCATTACCAGGCCCTGGGGCTGAACGTTACCCTTGGCTGTATCAATACGCTCGTTCTTCTGACGAGTAGTATGACCGCGGCGATGTCGTTAACGTCTGTTCAACGGGGTC
>CAYRLD010000041.1:8642-11210 GCA_964424925.1 uncultured Planctomycetales bacterium | reverse complement strand
GTTCCTGTCTTGGGAACCGAGACCGTATACTTTGCAAAGAGGGGTTCCTCTCCCTGGTCTGCGGAATGATTAAGCCACTCTCCGTCGGAAAGTTCGTGACTGTTGCGCAGTCGGTTTCCGGAGAGCCATGTTCCATTGGAGAAGTTTGTTTCTGTGGTCGATTCGCCTTCCCACCAGACATGAACCGGGTCTTCCTGCGGGAAGGTGAAAAGGAGGAGAAGGAGTAGGCTCATATCCTGATATCAGAACCCACGGATCCTTCGGGATCAAGCACTATCCTGAGGCTGAGGAGGACGGGCGAAGAAGAGGAAGGTCGCTGCAGCGAGGAGAACCATGATTCCGACCACGAGGAAGGCTTTGCTGTAGTGTCCCTCGAAGAAGACGATGAGAGTTCCTGTCAGGACAAGGCCGGATGCATGACCGATATCCATCAGCATCCCAAAGACTCCCAGAGCGGTTCCCATGGACTCTTTTGAACAAATGTCTGCGACAAAAGCGGTCGTGCAGGTTTGCACCATCGCTTCGGCGAGACCATAACCAGCGACAAGAAGGAGCAGGGTGTCATACGACTCTGTACGCATGATGAAGATGATTAATATTCCGGTAAGAAGAAGTCCGGAAACGATGATCGGTTTTCGGCCGATCCGGTCCGAGAGCATTCCCATGAGGGGGCGACAGATGAGCGACACGAGTACGAGAGTAAAGAAGAGGTCCCCCGCTTTCTTCTCTCCAAAGTTTCCCTCGTGTATTCCATAGAGCGGCAGGTTCGCCTGGATCGATCCGGTTGCAAACCAGAGAGTTCCTCCTGCGAGAGCGGCGAAGAGAATGTTCTTATTCTTAATCGTTTGTTGGACTCCTGTTCGAAAGGAGATCTTTTTCCTTTGCGGTTGTTTCTTTTCTGGAGATTTGATGGCCAGGGCGAGGAGAAGGCCCATGGCCCCAATCGGACCTGCGATCATGTATGTGGTGGCAAAGGAGCCTGTAACGACATGAACTGCAGGCGAGAATTTGTGGCCCAGACTCCTTCCCGAAAGGGCAAAACTCCAGTACCAGCCCATTGCGGTTCCTTTGTTGTTGGGGAAGATATCGGCGATTATGGCGATGGTGACCGGCATGAAAAGAGAGGTCGCTCCCCCATGGAGGAATCGAACAAGGAGAAGGCCGATCGGTCCTTCGACAAGGCCATAGGCGAAGGGAGTGATGGTCATAAAAAGAAGGGCGAGGACGAGGACCGGTTTTCGTCCCCAGATATCAGATAGAATTCCCCCCGGAAGTTTCAGGAGGATTCCGGTCATGGTGGAGGCCCCCATGATAAAGCCAATAAAGGATTCGTCGATTTGGAAGGAGTGTGCAAACAACGGAGTGATGGGCGTTCGGCACCATTCGTAGGCCATCAGCCCGAAGAATCCGATAGCGCAGAGGAGGGGAAAGGTTCTTTTCATTCTGTTGCAGAGTCTATCTGGAAAATCTTTTTTCGAAACTCAATTTATGACATTTTGTGTGTGTTGTCGGTCTGTAGATAGGGAAAGCTCATGTGTCCTGTAGAGAATGATTGTTTCCAGACTCCTGCCGGGTGGGTCACCATCGCGGTCTCGCAAGAGAGGCTTCTTCGTCTTCAGTTCCGGAAATCTTCTATCGCTTTGCGTCAGAGGGTTTCGTCTTATCGGTCGACGGTTCTTTCCTGGTTTGAAGGTCGCGCCCATCCCGCACTTGTGCTCGATTTATCATGGGCTACCCCCTTTGGTCAAAAGGTGTATCAGGCTGTCCGTAGAATTCCCCGGGGGAGTGTTCTCACCTACGGGGAGGTTGCCGCTCAGATAGGCTCTCCCAGAAGCGCTCGCGCGGTGGGAGGGGCGATGAGGCGTAATCAGATCGGTCTCTTTATTCCCTGACACCGGGTTGTTTCCGCCGGTCGGCGGGTCGGAGGTTTTGCGGCAGGCATTTCTCGAAAGAGGGGGCTTCTTTCCCTGGAAGGAATCACTCTAAAATAGCCCATATAACCATATATGGTGCATATATTATTTGACATTTCGGAGTCACCCCCGTATTGTTCATCTCTGATCACCACTCATTGCAAGGGGCTCAAATGGCAATTCCAAAGGATCTTCTCGATATCATGGGGTGCGCGTTCTGCAAAGAGCCTTTACGGCTTGAGGGAGAACATCTTCATTGTACCCAATCCGAATGTGGTCTGATTTATGCGATCAAAGAAGACATTCCGATCATGCTGATTGATGAGGCCCAAAGACCTTGCCCGGGCTGTTCTGAAACTCGGGAGTGGCAGGACGACCTCTTAAAATGTCCAAAGTGCGGTAAGCAATTCGAGTACAAGAGATCATAAAATGGAAAAGCGAGCTGTCTCCTCTATTGTCATCTGCACGGTCCTCTTCCTTGTTTGGGTCTACGGGGTTCATCCCTTAATTTGGCCCCCGATTCCGGTTTCTCCAAAGACAGAGAAAGAATCCCAAAAAACGGAACAAGGTCAACCGGGAAAAGAGACTGACCCTACGGTGGACGCGGTAAAAGAACCTTTGAAAGAAGGGGATGTTCCTGCGGAGGTAGTCAAAG
>CAYRLD010000041.1:0-8632 GCA_964424925.1 uncultured Planctomycetales bacterium | reverse complement strand
AGAAGGTGGAGGCGCTCTATCCCTCTCGTACACAAGTGGTGGAGTTCGGGAAATATATCACGAAGTTCACCTCTCGAGGCGGTGGAATTGAATCGCTTAAGTTGAAGATGGAGGACGGGGAACAGGTTCCTCTTCTGGATCCGATGGAACTCGACCGTCCCCATTTTGGTCTATCTGTTCCTGGGCTGAGGGTGGATCTAGCAACGGTCGACTGGAATATCATTTATGACGAAGCCTCGCCTCAAAAAATAAGTTTGGAATACCCCGTAGAGAATAAGTGGCGGGTAACGAAGGTCTTCACGTTTGATTCTGAGAAACATCTGATTCGATTCCTCCTCCAATTCAAGAGTATCGATGGAAAGCAGCATGAGGTTGAATCGATCCTGTACCCCTTCAATGGAATCGTCCATGACAGTGAATTTCGAAATGCAGAATATTGCCAGGGGATGGTGGGAATCGAGAAAGGGGGGTGGTCGGTCGATCTATTTACCTCTTCTCAAGTCATTCTACCCGAGCATGCACCCACGGTTATCAATAACGGTGATCGGGGGTGGATTGGTCTGAAGAATCGCTATTTTACAACGGTGTGCATCCCAGAGAGTAATCGGGAAATCGAAATGACCCGATCATTCAACCTGAACAGTCTCAGTACCGACGCTTTTTATCGGCAGGAAAAACGGGTGAACGTCGTCACGGAGATCCCGTTTAAGTCGATGTTTGTGGGAGATAAGGCCCGGACGTTCCAGTTCACTTCCTATATCGGGCCTATTGAAGAGAGTATTCTGGCCGAAGCTGGGCGGGGGCTAGATGAAATCTATGATCCTTCTGGCTTCAATATTGTCGCTGGGGTCATCATTGCCATTCTTAGCTTCTTCCATTCTCTGGTTGGGAATTATGGGGTGGCCATCCTTCTGACCACCATTGTCATTCGGATCTGTATCTTCCCTTTGACAAAAAAGAGTCAGGTTTCCATGCATCGGATGTCGAAGCTTCAGCCGAAGATCAAGATCCTACGCGAACGGTATAAGGATGATCAGCAGAAGATGGGCGTGGAGCAGATGAAGCTCTTTCGCGAGAATAATGTCAATCCCATGTCGGGCTGTCTTCCGATTCTTCTTCAGTTTCCGATCTTTATCGGGATGTACGGGGTGCTCGACTTTGCCTTTGCTCTGCGCCATCAACCCTTTTTCGGGTGGATTCAGGATCTCTCTCTGCCCGATCGTTTAATGACGTTCAGTTCGCCCGTCTCGCTTCTTTTCTTTGAGGTGGATGCGCTGAACCTGCTACCGATCATTATGACCATTACGTGGTTCTTGCAATCTTACATGACCCCTAAGCCTGAGGACCCCCAGATGCAGATGCAGGCGAAGATGATGATGTACATGCCGATCTTCTTCGGTTTCATCTGTTACAATCTCGCATCGGGGCTCAGTTTTTACTTTTTCGTAAACTCTCTTCTGAGTATGGGAGAGATGCGGTTAATTAAGAAAGTGCTCATTCCGAGGATGGAAGAGTCTGGAAGTTATAATAACGGGAGGAAGTCGTGGACGCAAAAACTAAGGCCGAAAAAGACAAGGTAACCCAGGAAACAATTGCCATCTTATGTGATCTGGATCAAGGGTCCGTTTCCCGTATCCTGAACAAGGATACCCGCGATTCCTTTGCGGAGGAAACGGTTCGACATGTCTTTAAGGTTGCTCGTGAGATTGGGTATCTTCATCCTGCTCTTGTGACCACCAATCGACGGGAGTCGGTTCGTAAAAAGACCTCTCTTGAGGGGAAGGTCTCCATTATTATCGGAACCAACACGGTATACGATTCCGGTTTAGTTGCGATCGATGAAGTTTCTATGTCCGGAATGCTTCTTCATGCGTTCCGAACCGAGAAAAACTCTCTTCCAATGGACCGTTTCAAACTGGACGTGGAAGTGACCGGACCGAAGTTGAAGGGCGTGAAATGTCGGTGCAAGCTGGTTCGTTTCTCGGACAATGAAAACGAGTTTGCCTTGGCGGTAAAATTTGAATCGATGGACGAAGGTTCCAAAGAGAAATTGATCAAATTTGTCCGGTAATCGTACGATTGTTGCGGTCTCTTCTCCTCCTGGAGGAGGGGGGCGTGGCGTTGTACGTCTCAGTGGGGATTCTTCCCGAGAACTCGCTTCTTCCGTTGTCGATCCATTCCCCGAAAAGAGAGGGGCTCGGAGAACTCATTTACTCCTACCGGGATCCCTTTCTCTTCCGGCGGTTCTCTATTTTATGCCGGGACCTGGTTCGTATACGGGAGAGGATGTGGTTGAAATTCATCTTCCCGGTTCACCTCCCATTCTTCGACTTCTTGTGGATGCTTTTGTCGAGCGGGGGGCCAAGCCTGCTGGTCCGGGTGAATTTACTCAAAGAGCGTATCTAAATAGAAGGGTGGATCTTATACAGGCCGAGGCGGTTCAAACTCTGATCCAAGCCCAGAATGTTGAAGAGGTCCGGGCGGCTCGGCAACAGTTGGCGGGCAGCCTTTCTGGACCTCTCACCCAAATCGAAGACGCTTTGTTTAATTTATGTGCGGACGTCGAAGCGTCGATCGATTTTGTAGATCAGGATATCGAACTCATTTCAGGAAACGAGATCTCTCGACTCCTTTCGGAGATTCAGAAAGAACTCGGGCAAGTTCTCTCTCAGTCTCGTCTTGAATCGACGGTACAGCCTGTGGTGGCCTTATACGGACCTCCCAATGCAGGGAAATCGACCTTATTTAATCTCCTGACTCAAGAATCGGCGATTGTTTCTGACCTTCCGGGCACCACACGTGATTTTCTTTCTGGGAAGATCGGATCAATCCAGATCCTTGATCTGGCTGGAGATCAGGACACATCCGGGGTAGATAAGGAGGCGGTGCTTCGTTCCCGGCGTATGCGTGATGAAGCTGATTTAGTTCTCTTTGTTGTTGATGGGAGTCAACCTGAGGTATCGGCGAGCCTCGACTCGGGAGGGCGTCCTGCGATATTGGTCGTCAATAAGCTGGATCAATCCAATCCAAAGAAGATTGAGGATCTTTTTCAACGATCTGGATTTGTCGATCGGATCGCCGTCTCTGCAAAGACAGGGGATCATATCGAAGAACTCTCCGCTCTTCTTCAGGAGAGGGTCTTGTCGGATGTTCGTGATCCCTCTGCTCGATTTCATGTGACCATTCGGCAGCATGCCTATTTGAAGCAGAGTGGGGTTGCCTTACAGGCGGCAGCTCAGGTTTTGAGGGGAGGGCAACCGATAGAATTAGTTGCCCTTGATCTTCGTGCTGCGCTTGAGTGTCTTGGGTCGATCTCCGGCCGACATGTGTCGGAAGAGATCTTAGATCGAATTTTCAGCCGTTTCTGCCTTGGGAAATAGATGATGAAAAGGTCCATATTATTCCTGATCCTGTTAGTGGGGGGCGGGTGTGTTTCTCCTTCTTCTCGGATTACCCTGGAAGATACCGCGCGGTCGATTCATTCGAAGAATGGTGGGGGAGAATACGGCCTCTACTTTCGGGATCTCCAGGATGGGGAAACGCTCGAGATCTCAGCAGAGGTCTCCTTCTTGGATCCGAAGGGAAGGCGTTTGTCGATCCTGGGACGGGTTCTCGAGGAACTCTCCGCGGGTCGCGTTTCTTGGGAATCAGTCCAGGTGGATCTTGAGAAGATGATTCGGGAAGGTGACTCCGATGCTGGGGTTCGCCTGATTTCTCGCTTTGGACGGGATGCGGAGGTTTTTCTCTCCCCCCGATCTACGGGGCACCTTATCGAGGGGATTTTTGATCAGGATCATCCTCCCGAAATTCAGGAGTTTTTAGAGGCACATTCTAAAGGGCTCGGCCGGTTCCAGAACCACTCGGGGCGGTTTTATATGCTGATTTTGTTCCAGAAAGGAGCCGGAAATCCAGAGCGAGAATTGGCAATTCATTCCTATATGGAGTCGAAATCGTAACGCTGTTGACTTTTTTCTCCTGGCTGATAGAGTGTCTTCTTCATCATGATGTGTCCCTTCTGCAAAAAAGACAAGGATCGTGTAATCGATTCTCGCTCTTCGAATGCCGGACGTTCTGTACGTAGGCGGCGTGAGTGCTTGGCCTGTTCTCGACGGTTTACGACCTATGAACAGGTGGAGGAGATCACTCTCTACGTGATTAAGAAGGATGGGCGAAGGGAAGTCTTCGATATTGAAAAAATCCGTCGGGGAATTTTAACCGCTTGCAAGAAGCGACCTGTGCCGATGGAGAAGATCGATAACATGGTGCATAAGATCGAAGTTGACCTTCATCAGAATTATGATCGTGAGGTCAAATGTAAAACGGTCGGGAGTATGGTGGCGCGGGAACTTCGGCGTGTGGATCACGTTGCGTATGTTCGGTTTGCTTCCGTATACCGTGAGTTCAAGGATGTGGCCGAGTTTATGCGTGAACTCAAGCCCATGTTGAAATAAGTCATGTCAGAAAACCCTTCTTCCCAGAATGAACACCCTGTTTCCGCTCGTCCCATTGAGCGTGTGAAAAAGAAGAATGGGTCTATTGTCCCCTATGAAGAAGAAAAAATCTCTCTCTCGATCTCACAGGCCGCCTCAGAAGTTGGGAACGGTCCCTCTACTCTGGGGCAGGATCTTGCCGGAGTTGTGTCTATGTACCTGGAGCGGTATTACGAGAAAGAGGTCCCCTCGAGCGATGAGATTCGGAAGATGGTCGACAAAATTCTCCGTGAGACCGGTCATACTGAGGTCGCTGATTTCTATGCGGAAAGGCGGGGGCTTCCTGTTGGGAATCCAGAAGAAGACCTTTTCCCGGATGAACTTCTTCTTGTGGAAGGCACAACTCGGGATGAGGTTCGCGGTTGGGGGCGAGAGAGGATTAGTGCTGCGATTGTAAAAGAGGCGGGCCTCGACCAAGCGGAAGCGGATGAGATCGCTTCGGCAGTAGAAAAAAAGATCTTTTCGATTGGTCAGCGGCGGGTCTCTACCACGCTCATTCGAGAGCAGGTAAACCATGAGTTGCTGACTCGAGGATATGGGACTCATTTGCGTAAGCAACTCGTTGTGGGTCTTCCAAAATACGATCTATCTCTCTTGATTGGAGGGGAAGGTGCGGTTCCTCGGATTGACCCGGATCGTCTTTGCCGGACGATTGGGGAAACGACGATGCGGCAATATGCTCTTCAAGAGATCTTTTCGCGCGATGTCGCTGATGCGCATCTCGAGGGCCGATTTCATGTGCATGGGATCGAGTCGCCTCTGAAACTATGGTGGCTCTCCCCCTCTCTCTTGTATTTGAAGCAGTTTGCTTTACATGCTCCGGGATATCGAATTCTCGAAGAGCCTGCGAAGACGGCTCGTGCGTTTACGGCTCAACTCGTACGGGTAGCCGAACATGCACGCCGATTTTTCTCGGGGGGGATCGAGTTTCTAAATTTGAACGAGGTTTACGAATCTCTCGAGGGGAATCCCCGAGAAGAGGCGGAGCAGTTGGTCGCTTCTCTTGCGGGGTCTATTTTGGGGGTGGAATTAAATGACGGGGAATATGCCTCGGAAATATTGAACCTCTGGCGATCCATGCCGGGGTATCCGGAATGGCCCGATCGGGAAGTTGTCATTGGGTCCTCTGAGTCCCTTTTACGGGAAGCGTGTCAGGTTGCTTGTGAGCGAGGAGGGATGCTCTTTCACCTTCAAAAAGGAGGGCGACGGGCCTCTCGATTCTCTGGCGGGGGGGATGCCGAACAGTGGTTCTCCTTGGCGCAAGCCGTTACGCTCAATCTTCCCCAAGTATTCTATCGAAGCGAGACCGGATCCGATTTCTATTCCGAACTTGAATCTGCCATCGATCTTGCCGTTCGGGCTCATCTGCAGAAAAGGGTTCTCTTGAAACGGTTTGTTCATGCTCCTACGGGGACTTTTGGACACGATCTGGGGTGGAGTTCCAATGGAGCGGGAGCGCTTCGTTTTGACGATTTTGTCTATTCTATCGGGGTCTCTGGGCTGAACGAAGTCGTTCAATTGATATCCGGTTCTGAAATTATGGGAAGTGATATGGCACAGAGGCTTGCTCTGCGAATTACGTCCTATATTTTCTTTCGTGTCCGGGAAGAGAGTTTGAAACATGGAATCCGTATTTCCTTGGAAGACCATCCTGCCGAAGAGGCTGGATCTCGATTCGCACGAATTGATAGCGAAATATATCCTCGCGCACGGGGCTTATTTGAAGCGGTAGGGAACTATACGGAAGGTCCTCACGTTCGGTTTTCCGAAGAGATCGACCCTTTTGAGGCTCTTCAAGTCGAGCTCCGCTTTCAAACCCTTATTCCTTCCGCTCGCGCGGTTCTTTCCCCAGGACACCGGGAACGAATTTCAGCATCAGACCTCTATGAAATGGTGCGGAAGATCTCTTCTGATTCTTCTGCCGTACAACTTCACGTGCGATGAAGGGACGTGTTTACCGGATTGTAGGAAATTCCACGATCGTTCGTGTGGGGGCAGAGGAATATTCCTGTCAATTTCGCGGTAAATTAAAACGAGAACGGAAAAAGGTTCTTCGACTTGTTTCCGTGGGGGATGAGGTCGAATTTGAACCTTCCGGTGCGGGGGAAGGGATGATTGAAAAGGTCCTTCCTCGAAAGACGAAACTTTCCCGTCATGATTCATTTCGTCCCCGATTTGAGCAAGTCATCGCCGCGAATGTAGATCAGTTAGTGGTTGTTCATTCGGCCACGGATCCAGAGTTAAACTTACTGACCATCGACCGGTGCACGGTGATGGGAGAAGCGGCCGGTCTTGTATCGGTTTTGTGTATCAACAAGGATGATCTGCAGGATGTCCGGGACTCTGTTTTGCCGTATGAGAAGGCGGGGTACCCCCTTGTTCTGACGAGTGCGAAGACGGGGGAGGGGGTAGAGGCGCTAAAGAGTCTTCTTCGGGGGAAAATCTCTGTTCTTTTGGGGCCTTCGGGAGTTGGAAAATCGTCGATACTGAATGCTCTTTCCCCCGATCTGGAATTGAAGACCGGGGCGGTAAGCACAAAAACAAAAGAAGGGCGACACACCACCACCTGGGTGGAGTTAATTGAGCTTGAACCCGGAATGGAAGTGATCGACACTCCGGGATTGGAATTTTTTACCCTTTGGGGCGCGACCCCAGAAAATATTCGAGAACTGTTCCCGGAGTTTTTCTCTCGGCAGACCGAATGTCGGTATCGGAACTGCTCGCACACGAAGGAAGGGGAGTGTGCGGTACTCTCGGCCATAGAATCGGGAGCCATCCCCAAAAGTCGACATGATAGTTATCTTACGATTCGGGAAGATCTAACCGAAAAACGGCGTCAGATTCGCTAAATTCTGAGGGGATCTTCTGCCGATACAATTAATAGATAAGTAGAGAGGGCACACACCGAAGTAAACGAAGTTCAGAGGGGGAAAATGCAGCTTAAAAAGATTGAGATGTGTGGGTTTAAATCTTTTGTAAACCGCACAGAGGTCAAGTTCGAGCCGGGCGTAACCGGGGTCGTTGGTCCCAACGGCTGTGGGAAATCAAATGTTGTCGATGCCATCAAGTGGGTTCTCGGAACGCAGTCGTATAAGGCGGTCCGGGGTGGCGAGATGACCGATATGATTTTCAAAGGGGCGGAAGGGGTGGCACCGGTCGGTATGGCAGAGGTCTCTCTCACGCTCGACAATTCCGATCACACGCTAAACATCGAATATGAAGATGTGACGATAACGCGGCGTGTCCATTCCGATGGTACCGGGGAGTATCAGATCAATAAGAGTCCCTGCCGGCTTAAAGATATCCGGGAACTCCTGTTTGGTACCGGAATTGGGGCGAACAACTACTCCATCATTGAGCAGGGCAAGTTATCAGAATTGATCAAGTCAAATCCCAAGGAACGCCGCCTCGTTTTTGAAGAAGCGGCTGGGATTTCCAAATACCGGGCTCGAAGGCGAGAGGCGCAGAACCGACTCGATAAGGTTTCGCAGGATCTCCTTCGTCTCGAAGATATTCTCAGGGAAGTCCAAAGGGAACTTCGATCGGTACGCGCTCAGGCCGGACGGGCTCAGCGATATAAAGAACTGACATCCCAACTCGTAGAAAAGAGGGGGGTGTTGGTACATCACGAATATCGCCAGTTCCAGAAGAATCGTGCCGAGATCGTCCAGTTTCTACAGGAGAAGGAAACTCAACGCAAAGAACTCAAAGAAGCTCTCTCGGAGGTTCTACATACTCTGAAGGCAGAAGAAGACCGCCATTCAGAGTTGGATGATCAATACAATTCCGCCTCAAGTGAGGTGCAATCTATCGAATCGAAGGCGGGGTATCTTTCTCAGTCAATTCAGACCAGTGAGAAACGGCTCGTAGAATTGAAAGAGGAGAGTGCTCGTCTGGAAGGAGAGTTCCATTCCGTTTCGGCAAAACTAGAAGAACTTTCTTCTCTGTTATTGCGACATGAAGAGGAAAAGGTGGAGGTTTCGAAGGATCGAGAACGACTGAAAAAAGAGTTGTCCGAGCTTGATGCCTCTCTCCTGGAAGCGGATGGGGAGTGTCAACGAGTACAATCTGACCTTGATCGTGTTCGTTCGGAAGCGATGGAGATCGCGCACAAAGAGTCTCGGTATAAATCAGAGTTGGCT
>CAYRLD010000040.1:0-11292 GCA_964424925.1 uncultured Planctomycetales bacterium | reverse complement strand
GGTACCAAATCTATCAGAGTGTGGGGAGGGACCGGGTGGTTCCTTTCGGAAAGGCTTGGTCGAGTTCTGTGATTTCTTTTGGCGTCAATTCCAGGCTTGCCGAAGCGATATTCTCTCGGAGGTGTTTTTCCCGGGACGATTTGGGGATCACAAAGATATTTTCACCGTGAATCAGGAAGGCGATCGCCACCTGTTCCGGGGTTGCGTTGTGACATTTTCCGATCGCCGCCAGTACCTTCCCCCCGGGGCTTTCGGGCGAAGGGAAGTTTCCTTGTCCCAGAGGGCTGTATGCGACAAGAGCGATGCGATTCTGGGTACACCACGGGAGAAGGTCATGCTCAATGGAACGCTCTGCGATATGGTAGAGCACTTGATTGCAGAGGATTTTATCTTTTCCTGCGACGGAAACCGCCTCCTTCATATCCTTCAGGTCGAAGTTGCTGACTCCATACGTTCTGATCTTTCCGTCCTGCACGAGGTGATCGAAGGCTCGGAAGGTTTCTTCGAGAGGATGGTCCCCTCTCCAGTGGAGCAGGTAACATTCGAGTCGGTCGGTGCCGAGTTTTTTAAGACTTCGCTCACACGCTTCTATGGTTCCCTCGAAAGAGGCATTGGAGGGGAGAACTTTTGAGACGAGGAAAACGCGGTCGCGAATATCCCGAATCGCTTCTCCGACCAACTCTTCCACAGCACCCGAACCATACATCTCGGCGGTATCGATATGAGTGGCACCGAGATCGATTCCGGTGCGTAATACCTGGATCGCTTCTTCCCGGTTCTTTTCCATCATGAAGGTTCCTTGTCCCATGACGGGAAGGGGAACTTGGAGCGGTCCGAAGGGTCTTATTCTCATTCCCTAGATTGGAGGATATCTTCCTCTTTCGAGCAAGAGTTTGTGAGTTTCGATATGGTTCTATATAGATTTGAGTACTTCTTCGGCCGCTCGATCAGAGGCCCCTGGGCCTCCGAGAATTCTCTGAACTTCTTCTAGATCTTTTCTCATTTGAGGGAGACGGTTTTCTTTTAAGATCGAAATCGCTTCCCGCGCCATAAGGTCCGGCTTCGCTTTGAAGACATAATATTCCGGCATAAGTCTACGACCGGCCAGAATGTTGACCATGGCGTAATCTTTTACCTTGATGAGAGGGCCGAGAAGCAGTGCGGAGGCTGGATTTGCTACATAGGTCACGATCATGGGCGTTCCATGAAGAGCCGCCTCTACCGTGGAGGTCCCGCTTGAAGTGACCAACAGGTCGGACGATGCGAGAACTTCTGCCGTTCTTCCTTTGACGACATCCACCCCCGGAGCCTTCGCTTTTTCAGGGTCGATATTGGGCGCGCAGGCGACGACAAATCTTGCTTCCGGAATCTCTTTTCGAACCAGTTCCGTAACTCGCTTCATTCGGGGGAAGAGCCCTTTGAATTGTTTAGATCGACTTCCGGGTAGGAGTCCGATGAGGGGGGCGTCTCCTACGTTCAATTCGTTTCGAAGATGGTTCCGGTCTTGTTCCTCAAAGTGATCGAGCATGGGATGTCCTACAAATGTCGCATCGATTCCATGTTTTCGATAGAAGTCGACTTCGAACGGAAAGACGACCAACATTTTGCGGATATACCGACGAATCGTTTTTACCCGCCCTTGTCTCCAAGCCCAGACTTGAGGGCTAATGTAATAGAGAACCGGGACTCCATGATCGACCGATCGTGCGGCAAACCGCAGATTGAATTCGGGGAAGTCGATCAGGATGCAGGCATCCGGTTTGTATTGGCGCAGAGCGCTCTGGAGGATCCGATAAAGTTTGGTATATCGGTGCATCTGATGGAAAGCCTCTACGATGCCGACCGAAGCGTACTTCGTGGTATCTTCGATTAGTTCCACTCCGGCTTCCCGCATTCGATCTCCCCCGGTTCCGACAAGTCGGATATCGGGATTCTGTTTACGAAGCGAACGGGCGAGATTGGCTCCGTGAATATCCCCCGAGGTCTCTCCTGCGATGATCAGAAGGGTTGGCATTCTACTCCCACCGATGCTCCCGCATTTCAGAGAGAATCTTCGCGGCGGCTTCCATTGCGCGGACGCCGTGCTCTCCAGGGACGACCGGTTCGGTTCCGGTCCGGACGGAGTCGACAAAGCTTTGCAATTCCGATCCGAGAGGCTCTTCTTCCCCCAGTTTCATCTGTTCAACGGAGTAGAATTCTTTTGGGATAGAGGCAATATCTTCCAGTGACAGGTCCCGATCTTTCGGAAGATTTTTCATCGCGCCGGCCAGCTCCGGTGTTGTCCGGTAGACCCAGGCTTCTTTCTGAAGAGTATCCATCGTGACATAACAGTCTTCTTGGAAGATTCTAATTTTTCGCATCGCTTTTTCAGAAATCCGACTGGCGGTTAGATTGACGACACATCCGTCTTCGAATTCAAGCCGAGCATTGGAAATATCTTCCTTTCCAAAGAGGAGGGAAACGCCAACAGCATCCACCTTCTTTAGCGGCGTGGGGACAAGATGCATCACGATATCGATATCATGAATCATCAGGTCCATGACTACGTCGATGTCACTCGACCGAAATCGGAAGGGGGAGAGGCGGTGGACTTCCAGGAAGCGCGGTTTTTTGATCAATTCCATGACGGATTGAACCGCGGGATTGAATCTCTCTACATGACCGACGGCCAGAATTGTTTTCTTCTCGCGTGCAATTCGGACCAGGTCCTCGCCTTCTTCAATTGTTTTGGCCAGGGGTTTTTCCACGAGGCAGGGAATACTTTTCTCCAGGAATTCGCTCGCGATCTTGTGATGCGCCACCGTGGGAACCGCAATACTGACCGCATCTACCTTGTCGAGAAGGTCGTGGTAGTCAGAATACCATGGAACGCTATATTCATCGGCAAGTTTCTTTGCTTGCTCCTCGTTGACGTCGGAGATCCCAGCCAGAAGTCCCATGGAGTGATACAGACGGGCATGATGTCTGCCGAGGTGGCCGACGCCGACTACTCCCATACGGGGTTTATCCACTTTTCTTTGCCTCCAATGCTCTTCCAAGTCGTCCTTGCATGGATCGTCGAAGGAATCGAGCGAGTTCTCTAATTTCAGGGATGTTACTCTTTTCTAGTTTGCCAATCGATTCCGGGCGGGTGGACCCGGATTGCCAGACGATTGTATACGCCTCTTCCAGTGAGGTGATGGTTGTTTCGGGGAATTCCTGACGGATTAATTCTTCCCGGTTAATGCCTTGTACCATCAGAGAGGTTGTTCTGTTCGAGGTTGCGGTATCGCCTTGGAACCCCAGAATTTTCATAAAAGGGGGGGCATCGACTCGAATTCCGGAGTACGGTTCGGTGAGGCAGTACCGTCCGACGGTTGCAAACTGGTGGACGACGGAAGGGGCTTGCAGAAACGCATGGTCATCTACATAAGAATGTCCTGCAAGGAGGGAGAGCTTTCCGAGACGTACATGGTCTCCAATATGAGCGTCATGTGCTACGTGCGATCCAAAATCGAGTCGATTATGCGATCCCACTCGTGTTATGCCGTGGGGCAGTTTTGGGAGATGGATCGTAACGGCTTCTGCAATGGAATTGTGATCTCCGATTTCGATGCGGCCATCGGGTGCGGCTGGGGAATTGATATCTTGCGGGGCCCCCCCAATGACACAAGTGGGGCGAAGAATATTATCGTTTCCGATGCGGACTCGTCCTTGGATACTGATTCGAGTTGAAAGGTCACATCGCGCACCAATCTCAACCTCCGGTCCGATGATACAAAAAGGGCCTACATTTGTATCCGGATGGATTTTGGCAAGAGGGTCGACGATGGCGGATGGATGGATGCTCATTCGGATAGGTTTGCCTCAGGTTGGGGTTCATTCGTCGATCCGTTCTCTCCCCCTTCTCTTGCCCGTCCCATTTTCCCTTTTCCAGAAGCGCGGAGGAAATTGAGGAGAGTTTGAATCTCCTTGTTCGACCCGGATTCCGTTTCAATCTGAGTAAGGACTTCTGATGTGGGTCCGTCGGAACGCCAGATTTTCCGGTGCGCATCACGAAGGAGGTTGATCGATTCGTCGGAGAATCCTCTTCGACGAAGCCCCACACTGTTAAGGCCTCGAATCTCCCCATTAAGTCCTTGGCAGATCATGAAAGGAGGGGTGTCTTGATTGATCCGGGACATTCCTCCAATAAAAGCGTGCTGTCCAACCGTAACGAAGTGGTGGACCATTACGTTTCCGGAGAGGATCGCCCATTTTTCAATTTTGATATGTCCAGCCAGAAGGCAGGTATTCGCGAGGATGCAGTGGTCTTCAATAATCGTGTCATGGGCGATATGGGAGCAGGCCATAAGGTAGTTTTGGCTTCCGATGACTGTTCGTCCCCCTCCCACCTCGGTTCCTTTATTGACGGTACAGTTTTCCCTGAAAATATTGTTATTGCCGATGATGGTTTCGGAATTTTCTCCTCGGTATTTGAGGTCTTGTGGATCTCCTCCGATAACACTGAAGGGGTGGAATCTGTTTCGCTCCCCGATGGTTGTTCTTCCTAAGATGGTCACGCTGTTGATCAGCTTGTTTCCCGGACCGATATCTACATTCGGGCCGACATAGCAGAAGGGACCGACTTCGACATCGTCGGCGAGTTTCGCTCCCTTTTCGATAATGGCGGTGGAGTGAATCATTGTTTTTCCACGATCATAAACTTCATCGTCGCTTCGACCGCAGTCGCTCCATCGACTGATGCCCGTGCGTATACTTCTCCGGTTCTGGACTTAACTTTGATCGCTTCTACTTCAATCCTGAGTTGGTCTCCGGGAACAACGCTTTTTCGCAGCTTTACTCCATCCAGAGAGAGAAGAACCGCAATCTTAGACTGGTTGTCTGCTTTTCGCATCAGAAGGACGCCGGCCAATTGGGCCATCGCTTCGATTTGAAGGACGCCCGGCATGATCGGTTCCCCCGGGAAGTGTCCCTGGAAGAAGGGCTCGTTAAAGGTGACGTTCTTAATACCGACCGCTTTGCGGTACCCATCCATTTCTATGACTTTGTCGATCAGTAGAAAAGGATAGCGGTGAGGAAGAATTTTCGTAATTTCACGGAGGTCGAGAAGGGTCTCTTTTTTCTTTTGCCCTTCCTCCTCTTGGAGAACTTCAGAGAGCTTTTTTACCATCTGGATGTTCAAGCTATGGCCTGATCGGATGGCGACAACATGTGCCTGTAAGTAGCTTCCTAGTGTGGAGAGATCTCCCAGAAGATCCAGAATCTTGTGTCGTACCGGTTCGTCTGGCCATCGGAGTTCTGTGTCGATCGGACCATTGGGCCCAAAGACAACGGCCGTTTCCGTAGAACCGCCTCCTCCGAGACCTTGCTCCAGAAGTTGCTTTGCTTCGCTTTCTAAGCAGAAGGTTCTCGCTCGGGAGATCTCTTTTCGGTAGGACGAGTCATTCAATTCTAGACTCAAGTGTTGCTGGCCCAGAACCGTTCCGGGGTAACTCAGAGAATACGAGATGGTCAGTGGGGAATTACTCGGAAGGACAACAATGGAGCTATCCTTGTCGGTGATCGAAATCGGTTCTTTTACCGTTACGATCTCTCTGTTCTCAGAAAGGTCTACGATGGAGGCACTGTCGATTAGATCGGCAAAAGCGTCACTGCATCCATCCGGGTTGGGAACTTCTTGGGCAGAGAGGTCGATCTCGATATTGTCGATGCCGAGCCCCCCGAGAGCACTCATTAAGTGTTCAATGGTATCGACCTCGACCCCTTCTTCGCTTACCAGTCCGACAGATCGGAGTTTATCGGTTACCGAGTGTGGATGGACGGGAATTCTCGGGGCGTTCGGAAGATCAGTTCGGACAAAGGCGATTCCGGAATCGGCCGGAGCGGGACGCAGCCGCAACCGCACGGGTAGGCCGCTGAAAAGCCCTTTTCCTTCCAGTTCTACCGGATTTTTAATCGTTCTTTGATTCTTTTTCATTCTTTGAAGTCCACTCGTCGACTGTTTTTCGAAGGTTTTTCAATTCGCGCGCCATTTCAGGGAGCTTTCGTTGGGTGGCGAGTTCCCGCATATGGTTTGCATGGGGGATAGCATGTCGTCCGCTGTATACACCTCCGGATGTCAGGTTCTTCGCGATGCCCGACTTTGCGGTCAAAATACAACCCGCTCCGATCACGATATGTCCCGCTACACCGACCTGTCCCGCGAGGACAACGTGATTTTCCAGGGAGGAACTGCCGGCGATCCCTGTTTGCGCAGCGATAAGGCAATCTTCTCCCACCTGGACATTATGGGCGATCTGAACTTGATTGTCGATCTTGGTTCCCTTCTTTATTACTGTTCGATCCATTCGTGCCCGGTCGATCGTCGTGTTGGACCCGATTTCTACATCGTCTTCAATCGAAACAATTCCAATCTGTTTGATCTTGGTATGCTTCCCAGCAACCGTTGCATATCCAAAGCCGTCACTTCCGATAACGACACCGCTTTGTAGGATGACATTCGATCCGATTTCTGATCGGTGAAGGATAGTGACCCGGGGATGAAGGAAGCAGTTCTTCCCAATTTTCACCCCTTCTCCCACATATCCTTGGGAAAAGATGATCGAATTGTCCCCAATCTCCGCATCTCTTTCTACAACGGAGAGAGGTCCGATGGAGACGTTCTCCCCAATTTTAGCACTGGGAGCCACTACCGCGGTCGGATGAATACCAACTGCGGGAGGGGTGGGGGGGCGGTCAAAAAGTTCGGATACCTGCGCGAGGGCATGGTTGGCATCTTTTACGCGGATGCAGGGCAGGTCCGAGTCAATGTTCAGCCCTTCTTGAAGAAGGATCGCGGAGGCGTGGGTCTCTTTCACAAGAGGGATATATTTTTCCAGGAAAAGAAACGTGAGAGATCCTTCCCGTGCTTCCTTGAGCCCGGCGATTCCAGAAACCTCTAGGGTTTCTTCCCCATGGAGTGTTCCGTTCACAAGGTCTGAAATTTGTTTCAGAGTGGCCATGATCAATTACTTCTTCTCCGCGGCTTTCTTTTTTAGATATTCTTGATTCAAGAGGTCCACAATCGCGTCTGTAACATCAACCGTATTGGAATGGTATAGAATCACGCGACTTGAGATTCTCTGGGAGATCGAGTTGAGATCTTTTTCTTTGTCGAGATTTGGTTCATCGACGCGAAGGATAAGGTCGTATCCCTTTTCCTTGGCATAGATCTCCACAATTCGGGTGATCTCACTGTACACTTCTACCTGAAGACCAACGAGGCGGCCGAGGTATTGTTGTTTCCCGTATTTTCGCTTGAATTCGAGTTCCGCTTCCGCCTGCTTTAGTTCGTTTGCCTTATCCCAGTAGGATTTGAGCTCTGGCGTCAGACCTTCGAGTTGCATTCTGATGTTTTCGATCTTCTTTCTTGTTCCTTCAACCCCTTTTGCATATTCACCTGCGAGGGCTTGAAGTTCTACATCAAGGGCCTGAATCCGCTCGTATCGATCTTTGTCAAAGCAGTGTTTCAAGTTGACGACACCAATCTTTAGAGGTTTTTGTTCCTTCGGGGCATCCTGCATCCCAGAGGTCATAAGCAGAATCAGGAAGGATAGCATTGCGTTCATAAGGGCTCCTAGAATACTCGTCCAATATCAAATGTAACTGTTTCCCGTTCATCTTCATCGTCGTAATTCAGCGGGAATCCGAAGTCTAGTGTGATGGGAATGTTGGATAGCTGTGGAATCATGATCCGCAGTCCAAATCCGACCGAGTCGCGGAAGTGGGTCTTCGTTAAGCCGTCCAGATCATTGGTAAGGTTGGCTACGTCATAAAAGAACGCCCCCCGGAGGAAAGAGACGAAAATGGGAAAGTTGTACTCTACACTCCCAAAAACGTACGCATTTCCTCCAATAGGGTCTCCATTCTCTTGAGGCCCGAGACCCCGGAACTCGAATCCGCGAATGGATCCGCGTCCACCGGCGAAGAATTTTTCAAAAATGGGAACTTTCGTTTTCGATCGTCGAGGAACGGCCCACCCGAATGTGAACTGTGTCTTTAGGACATGGGTCATTCCCGATTCGGTTGTGAAAAGCTTGTAGTAGAAGTCGGAATCGAAGCGAATCTTGTTGTAGTCAAAGTCTCCCGCAAGTTCTTGCCCCGCATACTCCCCTGTCAGAACAATTCTGGCTCCACTGGTGGGAAAGATTCTGCTGTTGCGGGTGTCGAAAATAAGAGAGGGCTCAATGGATACCAGGAGGTTTTCCCCCTCTAACTCTACAACGTCGGTCGGGGCATTTGAATCTAGGTCGTGCATTTTGATCAGGAAGGAGGTTAGCCTCAATTCAAGTCGGAAGGGGTCCAGATTTTTTGTAAGAGAGAACGACCCTCCCGTACGGTGTTCATCCCATGATTCCCGCCGGGTTTCCGTATCGTATCCTTGGACTCCAAAACCGACCTCGTAGCCTAAGAAATAAGGCTCTCGAAAACTGATCGAGAAACTTTGACGATCCGCAGCGGGGGAGTAGCGGACTTGAAAGAATTGTCCCCCTCCGGCAAATCCAGTTCCGTTTACCAAATCAGACATGCTTTTGGGAAGGTCGCTGATATCAAAGTTTCTTTGTGTAAATTCTACAATTCCCATGATGCCATAAGAAGAACTGTATCCGGCGGCAAACCGCACATTTCCGGTCGACCCTTCGTCAATGTTGAGCAGGATATCTTTTACAGAGGGGTCATCGGTTTCTCTGTCCTGGGAGGAGATTCCTTGTCTTGGATCCCTTGGATCTTTTCCGAACCATCCCGTTCTGCGTAGATGGTTGAGTGCGCGCGAAAGGCTGATGGTGTTGTACTCTTCGCCAGGAAGGAATTCTTTTCGCGTCAATTCTCTTCGAATGACCTCTTCCCTGGTCTTTGTATTTCCCTGGATGGAAATCCGCCCAACATAAACCTTCTTGTTCTCTTTGATATTAATCAGAAGATCTAGTTTATGGCCAACCCGGTATAGAACCTCTTTCGCATCGACTTGTGCTTGGATGTATGCTTTTTCTCCATACTTATCCCGAATCTTTTGCACATCTTTGGCTGCGATCGAGCGGGAATAGGATTCTCCGGGGCGCAACCGGAGCCAACTTCGAATTTCTTGTTCCGAATAGATTGTGTTCCCTTGGATTCGAATATTCTGGATTTCATATCGAGGGCCTTCGTCGATATGGTATCGAATTTGTACGGCAGTTTTATTTTGGTTGTAATTGACTTCCGCCAGAAAGATCCGGGGCTTTGGCCCGGGGGTATGAATGTCGAGCCAGCCTTCGAGCGAATAGAAGAGCTTGAGCCGTTGAATATCTTGTTCGAGATTCTTTTCTAGGAAGGGTTTCTTTCCCAGAGGAATGAAGAGGAGGGCGTCATTTTCCCGGGAGAGAATCTTGTCCTTTAGCGTCGAATCCGAAAAGCTCTTGTTTCCAGAGAAGTGGATCTTTTCTACCGTGACACGAGGGCCTTCCTGAATATTCCAGATGAGGGTGACGCCTGTTGGGGTTGATTTCAGTTCTTCTTCCAATCGGAAAAACTGGTACCCTTTGGAAATATACATATCGGTGATCGTTTTGTTATCCAGCTTTAGATGCCATGGGTTGAGATACCCTCCTGCCGTTAGACGAAGGGCGGCTTGTAGTTCGGTGGTTTTGAAAACGGAGTGGCCCCGGAAAATTACTTGGTCAATGAAGGCGTACTCTTTTACCCGGATGGTGACCAGAAGAGTGTCCTTTTTTGCGGTGACATTGATCCAGACATCATTAAAGAGACCTGTTTGGTTCAATTTTCGATTATCTTGGATCCTCTTTCCCTGGGTGTACACTTGGCCTGGCCGTGCATTGAGAAGAGACTTGAAATTAGAGAATCGCTGAAGCCGAAAGCCTTCTCCTTGCACTTCAAGAATCTTCTTTCCTTCCCACTCTTCTTGGGCACTTGTGGCCAAAGGAGCGGAAAGGAGAACAAAAGCGGTAAGCAAAGCCAGTTTCATCGTATCCTGTAAACTCGGATGATCCGAAAATGGGTTGGAGCCGGAAAACGATCCCGCTCCGAAAATTTTGATTTGCGGGAGGATAACAGACCTTTTAGGGCGATTTCAAGGGTTTGCAGTAGCCTAGCTATTGAGAGTTACCCCCATCGCCTTGGCCAGGGGAGCAAGGCTTTGCATCAGCGCTTGAAATTGGGGGGGAGTAAGGCTTTCAGGTCCGTCACAGAGGGCTTTTTCCGGTTCTGGGTGGACCTCGATGATGACTCCATCGGCCCCCACCGCGATCGCGGCCCGTGCTAGATCACTGACATAATCTCTGACTCCAGATGCATGGCTCGGATCGATCAGAATCGGGAGGTGAGACAATTTTTTGATGACCGGGACCGCGGAAATATCGAGCGTATTTCGGGTTGCTTTCTCGAATGTCCGGATGCCCCTTTCACAGAGGATGACATTGGGATTCCCTCTGGAAAGGATATATTCCGCCGACAATAACATCTCTTCGATTGTGGAAGACATCCCTCTTTTGAGGAGAACAGGCTTTTCTTGCCTTCCTACGGTATCGAGTAGGTTGAAATTCTGCATATTTCGAGCCCCGATCTGTAAAACATCCGCGTAGTGGGCGACATCGGGGACATCTTCGACGCTCGTTACTTCGGTTGCCACGGGGAGACCCGTTTCCGCTCTCGCTTGGGAAAGGATTTTTAAGCCTTCTTTTCCGAGACCTTGGAAACTATAGGGGGAGGTTCGAGGTTTAAAAGCCCCTCCTCGGAGCATGACCGCGCCTCCTTCCTTGACATGTTTTGCGGCTGTAACGGTCTGTTCTAGGGATTCCACGGCACATGGACCGGCAATGACAGTAAAGGAGCCCTTTCCGACGGTGACCGATTTAATTTTTACCTGTGTGTCAGAATTCTGAAAATCTCGGCTGGCTAGTTTGAACGATTTTACGACGGGGACAATTCGTTCCACTCCTTCCAGAGTTGAGAATATGTCGGGATTCAGTTTCCGTTCGTCTCCGATCACGCCAATCACCGTTGTCTCTTCCCCTTTGGAAAGATGTGGCTTAAATCCATTTGTTTCAATGGCCTTTAAGACTTTGCTGATCGTTCCCATGTCTGAGCCCGGTTTCATGACGATGATCATCGCTTTTCCTTTGCGGATCTTGGTGTATTCGATCGGTTCCTGTGGGCTTTCTTCTTCTTGGTTGGGGTCTTGGAATTCTTGGCCAAATCCGGTCGTAGACAATGGGTCTCTCCTAAATATTGGTGACGGATTTCTGTCTGGGAAGAGGGTGTATTCAAAAGAAGGAG
>CAYRLD010000039.1:8913-11535 GCA_964424925.1 uncultured Planctomycetales bacterium | reverse complement strand
ATCGGTTCCGTCGCCCCACGTTTTCGATCCTCCGATTGGGAACATTTCTTCGTTCTTATAGAGGACCCTCGTTTTGGGACGGGAACTTCGAACATAGACGATGCCCGGGGTCAAGGCGGCCGCACAGGTCAATCGTTCTGCCGAGACCCCGTCTCCGGGGTAGAGGACGGTTGTGCCAAGGAGCGCCCGGAACATAGCGATATCTTCCAGTCCCATCTGGGATGCCCCGTCTCCGCCGATAGAGACACCCACATGACTTCCGTTGAAGATAAGATGGGTAGGGCGGGAATAGACCGACATACGGATCTGATCGTAGGCACGGGAAAGGAAGCAAGCGAAGCTGGATGCGAAGGGAACTTTCCCCTCTACCGCCAGCCCGAGTGCAACTCCCGCCATGTTTTGCTCGGCGATGAAACACTCTACGAAACGGTCCGGATGGGCATTTTTGAATTTTTCAGAGAAGGTAGAGTTCTTCGTATCTCCATCCAGCGCCATGATTTCAGGACAGACCTTTCCAAGTTTGACCAGAGCGCTTCCGTACCCTTCACGGGTAGCGACATTGTCTTCAGGCGAATAGGTGGGCGCGAGGGCGGGATCATCGAGCGCGAAAGTCGATTCGGGTCTTTTTTCCGTTTCAATTCGCTGGGAGGGAACTTCGAGGGTGATCTCGGTATCTCCGAATTCTTCGATCGCCTTTTCGAAGGTGCCATCTTTCTTGAACGGCTTTCCGTGCCAACCCGATTTTCCTTCGACCTCGGAGAACCCTTTCCCCTTTTCTGTTTTGCAGATGATCGCGGTCGGTTTCCCAGGGCTATTTTTCGCTTTTTCGAACGCTTCCATTAGTTCATCAATGTTGTGTCCATCGACCGCTATCGCATGCCAGCCAAAAGAGACAAATTTGGCGAGGTAGGAGTCGACATTGTGCAGGGGCATGGTCCCCCCGCTCTGCCCGAGTGCATTGACATCAACAAGCGCACAGAGGTTATCGAGCTGGTTATAGGAGGCAAATTGAGCCGCTTCCCAGACCGAGCCTTCTGCGGACTCTCCATCTCCCAAGAGGCAGTAAATTCGGGCCGGGATCCCATCTTGGCGCCGGGCGAGGGCCATTCCTGCCGCACAAGAGAGTCCTTGCCCGAGAGAGCCAGTTGCCACACGAACCCACGGATTTCGCGGTGTGGGGTGTCCTTCAAGAGTACTATCAAATTTTCGCAGACTGAGGAGGTCCTCATCAATTCCGCCCGCTTCCTTGAGTGCGGCCCAGAGAATAGGCGCCGCATGTCCTTTGGAAAGGACGAAGGTATCCACGTCTCGTGCATGTGGCGCTTTCGGATCCCACCGCATTTCATGAAAGAAAATGGTAGAGATGATTTCCGCCGCTGACAGGCAGGTCGTTGGGTGTCCCGAAGCCGAAGCGGTTGTCATTTCTACAGAGTGTCGGCGGAGTTTCTGAGCCATTTTTTGAAGTTCAGAGCGATCTGGCATGGTTAATATCCCCTCGTAGAGCTGATTCGCCGGGTATCATAACGGGGGAGAAAATGAATACAACCCTTTTTGCATTTTCCCTTTGGACCTCAAAAAAGGGGCTAGAAATCTGGAAACTTCGCTCACTTCAATGTATGGTGTGCCCTTCATCAGAGGAAATTTATGAACTGTCCAAATTGCAAAAATAAGAAGGGCCAGCCGGTTCAGGTGCATCCTGTCAGCCACCAGTGTCCCAAGTGCAAGGTTCGCATTGATGTGGATCACACGGGAAAAGTGGTTATTCGGGGTTCTCGTAAGCCGCTAGAGAACCAATCTTCCCCTTCCAAAGATCAGTAGGCTTCCTTTTTCAAAGGGAGGTCCGTTTTCGACTTCGGTTTCGAGGGAGTCGGAAATCCTATCTTCTCGACTCCATTCCGGCTTCCCTCCTCGCTTTTCTTTCCAGAGGATGAGATCTACCTCTGTGTAGGACCGGTAGGGGTTGTCCGAAGGCGGTGAAATTGGTACCGTCCGGCTTCCATGAATAAATTTATTCCTTTGGGCCTGTTTTTTATCGCCGGATGTGCGACCCCACCAACCCCAGAGCGGCCGCCTCTTTCCCGTCATGTAGATGCTGTTCTCGGTCCTCGTTCTAGTCCCGTAGAGGGGGGAGTTTCTCTTGGATCTACGGGGAAACGGTTGCGAGCGGAACGGCTGGATCGAAAACCAGGTTTTGTGGGTCGTTTTCACTATCTGCATCAACCGAGTCTAGAGGGAGCTCTCTATCGGCTCGAAGTGAGCGAAAAGGGCTCTCCCATAACGTTCCCCCTCTTAACGCATCAGTGGTGGCCCTCTCATGTTGGCATGGAAGGGAAAGCGGATGGGTTACATCTTGTCGAACGGAAATATATTTCCAAAGAGGACCGGGCGATCGATCTGGTGACTCTGCGGAATGAATCAAGAGAGGCCCGGGATCTTCAGATCCAGGTAACGTCTGATCTTCGTTTTACGAAAAGGCTTCGGGGAGTTCTTTCTCGTGCAGATAAGAAATATGACTACTTTCTGGGGGCCGAGGGGTTTCTTCCCGAGCGGGTTTCTCGTCCGGTCCATGGAGCGTTCAATCCAGATCGATCTTCTGATGTACAACCCAGGGCCTCCTTTACC
>CAYRLD010000039.1:0-8903 GCA_964424925.1 uncultured Planctomycetales bacterium | reverse complement strand
TCTTCGTCGCTGGACCTGTTGGTCGAGCGGGAATAAGTCGGACTGGTATGAAATCGAGTTTCCCCAGGAGCGAGAGATTAACCGAGTGGTCCTCCACCTCGTTGTAAACCGAGCGGGGATTTCAGCTCCGGCGCAGATTCGATTGCAGTACGAGCAGGGTCTGGTTCTTGCGGATGTTCCGGAAGGGATACGTTCTGAGAAGGGGAATCAGATTACCTTTACCTTTGACTCCATTCGGACAGAGAGACTTCGCGTCATTTTCGTTCACGAAAAAGGGCGGTCTAGCGGGATAACCGAACTGGAGATCTATCCAGGAGGGGTGGAGAAGCGAGAGGTTCTTCAACGGACGGTTCGTCTTGCTCCAGGGCAGATGGTTCGCTTTCCGATTGAAATGGTCTTTGATGCGCCTCCACAGGAACCATCGTCTGACATTCTTGAGTCCTATCTGAAGGGGTACAATCGTTGGTTTGAACGTCAGATTCCGGATTTTGAATGTTCGGACCCCTGGTTTGTGAAACTCTGGTATCACCGTTGGTTTCTTCTTCGCAAAAGCATATCCCTTCCCGAGACAGAGTTCCTCCCTCAGGAGGTCTTTCTAATTAGGGGGAAAACGGGTCCTGGTTGGAATCTTGATCCCACTGCGTTGCCTTTCCAAGTTCGAGAGGCACGGTGGTTAAAAGATCCTGCGGTGGCCATAAATTCACTTCGCGCTGTGTGGGACAATCAGTATCAGGGGACCGAAGGTCAATACGAGGGGCAGTTGTCTCTTCTTCAGGCTCATCGAAGGCTCAAAATCGACCGCCCTAACTGGGCCGGATCCGCTGCATGGGAACTTCATCTGGTGCACCCGAATCGGATGTTTCTCGAAGAAATTTCTCCTCGAATCGCTTTGCAGGTGCAGGGGCTGGAGCGTCGAGGAATCCAGAGCCTCGAGGAGGCGTGTTATCAGTTTTCCGTAATCAAAGCGTTAGAGAATTCCGGTTTTGATCAGAAGGGGCTTTCGGAAAATATCCGGGCGCGAGTCTGTCCGGAAGAAGAGGGTCGTGCCGGAACCTTTGCTCCTACGGAGAAGACGATCCTGGATCTTTATCCCTATAGCTTTGGCCTCATTCCGGTAGGGGATCGCCGATTTGATTCGAGTTTCGACAATCTTTTTGATCCCAAACAATTTTGGGCTCCTTTCCCAGCCCGATCCCTCCCAAAATCTTCTGAGAAAATTGGGGAGACACAGATGCAGGCAAATGTGCTTGTATTGGAGGCTTTGGCCAGGGCCATCCGGGAGTATTCTAGTCCTTCGGTGACAGGGCGCCGGTTTTTCGATTTTCTTCAGAGAATGGTACACGCCCAGTTCGAAGGGGGAGATTTCCGTCGTCCCTTTGTGGGAAGAGCTCTCGATAGTGATTCGGGTGAATGGAAAAGCGGTCAGAAGGATCTCTTCGAGACTCCTTATGCCGACCTTCTCATCCGGTTTGTAGGCGGCCTAATTCCGAGGGAAGATGACCGACTAGAATTCTTTCCTCTCGTTGACCATTTCCGTTTCTTTCGGTTCCGCGGAATTCCGTATCACGGGGACCTTCTGGACATCCTTTGGGATCCTCCAGATGGGGTCGATCTTTTCGGAGATGAGGTAGAAGGGTATACCGTTCGAAGAAATGGAGAGATCCTTTTTACCGCCCCCAAACTTCGCCCCGTATTCTGGGTGGAGTAATTTACCCGTCTGTTTCCGGGACTTGCTCCAGGATTGTGGAGAGGAGCTGATCGACCGGAAGACCTTCCGCTTCGGCTTCAAAATTGAGAATGAGCCTGTGACGAAGAGCGGGGGGAGCAACTTCTTTCAGGTCTTTAAAAGCGACGTTATAACGTCCCCGTGTCAGAGCCAGAACTTTTCCGGCGAGAACCATGGCCTGTGCTCCCCGGGGACTCGCCCCATAGCGAAGATATTTCTTCGCCACGGAATTTTCTTCTTCCCCTGGATGGGTTGCGAGAACCAGTTTGGCCGCATACTCTTTTACATGCGAAGCGATTGGAATTTCCCGGGCAAGGCTACACATCTCCAGAAGCTCTTTTCCGTTAAGGATCGGATTTACTTCAGGTCGTTCCTCTCCTGTCGTCCGATCAATCACTTCGACCAACCCTTTTAAGTCGGGTGCCCCTACAAGGATCTTGAAGAGGAATCGATCAACCTGTGCTTCCGGGAGGGGATAGGTTCCCTCCATTTCAATTGGGTTCTGTGTTGCGAGAACGAAGAAAGGCTTTGGAAGGGGATAGCGTTCTCCACTTACGGTAATTGCGCCTTCCTGCATCGCTTCGAGGAGGGCGGATTGTGTTTTCGGAGTGGCACGGTTGATCTCGTCCGCAAGAATGATATTGCCAAAGATGGGGCCTTTCTGAAATCGGAACTCTCGTTGGCCTTCCGGATTCTCTACGACAATATTGGTGCCGAGGATGTCCGCCGGCATAAGGTCGGGAGTAAACTGAATCCGACGAAATTCAAGTTGAAGCGCCTCCGCCACGGTACGAACGAGAAGTGTTTTTCCGAGGCCGGGAACTCCTTCCAGGAGGGCATGTCCTCCCGAAAGAAGAGAGAGAATGACTTGGTCGATCACACTTTCCTGACCGACAATCACCTTCCCGATTTCTGATTTCAAATGGGATACTTTGTCTCGAAATTGTTGTGATTGTTCTTCCACGTTCATCTGGGGTTCTCTAATACTGTTTTCGGATTCGGGAGGAGGGGATGTCCATCTCTTCGCGGTATTTTGCAATGGTTCTCCTCGCGGCGGTGAGATTATACATATCCTTCAATTTCTTTACGATGGCGAGATCGGAGAGGGGACTTTTTTTGTTTTCGGCGTCAACGACCTCTCGAATTTTGTCCATAAGACTAATTCTTGTCTTGTCATCCTGCGGTTCTTGCATGGTGATGGGGCCGAACGGGCTGATCTTCTGTTCCGCTTTCGGTGCGGCGGAGGCAAAAAAGAATTTCAGAGGGAAAATCCCCCGAGGGGTTTCGATCCATTTCCCGGAGATTGCTCGAGAAACGGTGGACACATGAATCCCGAGCGTGTCAGCCAGTTCCTGCATCTTCAGTGGTTTGAGATGTTCCATCCCGTTATCAAAGAAGTCTCGTTGTCTTTGAAGAATTTCCGCCGTGATTCTCTGTATGGTCGACCGTCTCTGTTCGATCGCTTGGATGAGCATTTTTCCGGCGTCGAGTTTCTTTTTGACGAATTCCCGTTCCTGTTTGGAAAGGGATTTGTCCCGAGCCATATCGACATAGTTTTTATTTAGGATAATAGGGGGGAGGTAGGAATCTTCGAGGAAGATCTCGTATTTCCCGTCTACCTGTTTTAGGACGACTTCGGGGTGCACACGAGGAACCGTAGAACTCGAGAACCGACTTCCCGGCTTTGGGTTCAGCCCACTCACCTCCGTTACTAACGCTTTCACATCTTCCATGATTTCCACTGGGTCCGGATCTTCGGTTGGATGACCCAACATTTGCAGGATTTCCGGCTGAAGAGTGAAGGCCCGCACAATCTTCGGAAGCCGGTTTTTTCCGATATCTTCCAGGTGGTGTTCGATAACATGGCGGAGCAGGGGGTAGACAGGATCGTCATCATCTAATTGTAGGAGGAGGCATTCTCGAAGGGAACGTGCCCCGATTCCTTTGGGTTCCATTGACTGAATCAGTCTAAGCGCCTGTTCACATATATGAAGGACCGTTTCGATCGGTTCTTTTCGTCGTTCGGCAGGGAGGGAGGCAGCGATCTCTTCGAGAGTGAACTTGAGATATCCATTATCATCAATATTTTGGATCAGGATCTCGCTCAGTTCGCGGATTTCGGCCGGAAATTCCATGACAGAAAGTTGCTGTTTGAGATGATCTTGAAGGGAGATGGGCTTTTCACTCTGGTTCTGCATCATCTCCATGCGCTTTTCCCCGTCAGAATCACTTCGACGGGTGCGCCTTTCCGTTTCAAGCCACTGGTCTTCTACCGCCTCCATGAGTTCCCGTTTGGCCTGTTCTTCGGGGGCTTCTACCTCGAAATCAGGTTCGGGGGTCGCATTAATATCCGTTTCAGGTCGTTCTTCAATGGTGGGATTCTGTTCCAACTCTCCCATGATCAATTCTCGGAGATCCAGAACATGCATTTGGAGCATCTGCAGATTTTGGATCATACGCTGCGAGAGATGTTGTCTCATCTCTTGGCGCTGTTGCAGATGTGTTTCCATCCTCATCTTCAGAATTCCCTTCGACCCTGGAAAGCATCGGAGACAATGGTTCTATTCGAATACTCCAGAGAACTTCCGGCAGAGATCCCCCGCGCAAGTCGACTGACTTTCACTTCCGAGCCATCGATCGCCTTGCGAATAAAGAAGGCAGTGGCGTCCCCTTCGATGGTTGGGTTTGTTGCGAGAATCACTTCGTTTGCTCCACCCTGTTTTACGCGTTCAATTAATTTTCGGATTGTCAGGTCTTCCGGGCCGACTCCGTCAATCGGTGCAAGCGTTCCATGCAGGACATGGTATCCTCCCCGGTACGCGCCCGATTTTTCAATGGCCCAGAGATCTTTCATTTGCTCGACAACACAGACCTGGTTGAGGTCACGCTTTTTATCCGAGCAGATGGGGCATGGATCTTGTTCTGTGATGTTATAGCAAACAGAGCAAGATTTCACTTTCTCTTTCAGGTCTCGAATGGCATGGGCAAGGGTAAGGCCTTCGTCCCGGGATTGCGCGAGTAGGTAAAATGCGAGTCTTTCCGCTGTCTTTTCTCCGATTCCAGGCAGTCGTGAAAATTCGTGGATTACTTTCTGGATCGGTTCACTGTATCCCATGTTTGTTTTTTAAAAGAGCCCTGGCATCGCCATTCCGGTGATCTTTGCCAGCTCCGCTTCGCGCAATTTCTTTGCCTTCTTAATCGCTTCTGAAGTTGCCGCAAGGACCATGTCTTCGAGAAGGCCTTTTTCCTCCGGGTCAATCACCGCTTCATCAATCTTGATGTCGACGATCTCTTCGGCTCCATTTGCCAGGACCTTTACCATGCCTCCCCCTGCGGTTGCTTCGACGATTCTCTCTTTGAGATCGGTCTCCAGTTTTCCGAGTTTTTTCTGCATGTCCTGGAGTTGTTTTCCCATTCCACCTGGAAACATGATTCCTCCTTTTTCTTGCGTCGGTCGTTATTCGACGCCGACAATTTTTCCACCAAATACATCTAGGACCTTTTTTACCATGGGATCCGCCGTCAGGTCCTTTTGGGGCGCAGGCCCTTTTTTTGGCGCCCCTTCGCCGCTTCCATTGGATTCAAGCCGGCACGTTAAGGCGCAGGGCCGTCCGTACACTTGTTTCATGATCTCTTCGATGATCGACTTGTTTTTGGCTGATTCAAGTTGGTCAATATGGAACTTCGTAAACTTGGCGGGAAGTTCAAATACAATCTCTTGCTTGGCGGCACTCAAAACTTTTCCTTCTCCTAAGAGTGTTCCGGCAAGAACGCTCTTAGCCTTCACTTCCTGGACGACATTCGTCCAAGATTCAGCGGAAGGTTCTGCTTTTTGAGCTGGAAGTTTTTCCTCGAGCGGAGCCGGTTTGGGTTGAGCCTGCGGCGTGGGATTTTGCTGTACTGGCGCCGTTTGTGTTTGCTCGGCTTGTGTTTGCGCCGCTTGTGCTGGCGCCGGTTGGACTCGACCCTGTAGGAGGTCGGGAAGCGAGACGAGGTCTGCTGCACGGGAAACCTTGACGAGGGTGACTTCCAGTACGAGCCGGGGACTGGCCCCTTCTCGAAGCCGCCTTCGTGCTTCTAAAAGCATTTGCAGTGTATATAGGATCGACTCTACCGTCATGCCCTCTACTTGATTCTCACATGACTTTAGGAGCCCATCGGGAAGGTCCACAACAGAACTCTCTGAACCACAAGATTTAATCGCTAAGAGAGATCGATAATGGTCGAGGAATTGGTCGAGGAATGCGGCGGGGTCGATCCCTCCAGAAAAGATAGTATCGAGTGCGAGAAGAACCTGATCAGACTGCCCTTCTCGCAGGGCGATGACCAACTGGTCTAGATCCCCTTGCCCGGCCGCTCCCAGGAGAGAGGCGACATCTTCCGCGTTTAATTTTTCGCTCTTGAAGGCGACGAGTTGATCGAGGATAGACTCCGCATCCCGCATCGAACCTCGTCCTGCTCGTGCAACCGATTCGAGAACTTCGTCCGAAACTTTCAGCTTTTCACCCGAAATGACCTGCTGAAGTCTTTTTACAATGTCCTTTGTTGTGATCCGGCGGAAGTCAAATTTTTGGCAGCGGGAGGTGATGGTATCGGGAAGCTTATGGATCTCGGTTGTTGCAAAGAAGAACTTTACGTGTGGTGGAGGTTCTTCCAGAGTTTTTAGAAGCGTATTGAAGGCTTCCCGGGTAAGCATATGCGCTTCATCAATGATATAAATTTTTGATCGAGAGCGAAGGGGAGCATACCGGACTCCTTCCCGTAGGGACCGGGCATCATCTACACCCCGGTTGGAAGCGGCATCGAGTTCGATGACATCGGTATCGGTTCCTTCATGTACTGCGACACAGATGGCGCATTTTCCACACGGTTTGTCGGTAGGCCCTTTCTCGCAGTTGATCGCCCGGGCAAAGAGTCTCGCCATCGACGTCTTTCCGACACCTCGGGGACCACCAAAGAGGTAGGCGTGACCAACCCGTTCTTCTGCAAGGGCGTTGCAGAGAGTTCTGGCGACATGTTCTTGACCCACGACTTCTTCAAAACTCATGGGCCGGTAGCGGCGTGCAAACACCGTATATTTTTCTTCTGGCATGGATTCCTCAACCTATCAGGGAACGACCGAAGGGTCATTATATCCGGCTGGGGTCAGGGGTCCATGAAAAATCCCCCGGGGGAGGTTTTCATCGTTTGACACACTCTCTGAGGGGCTTAAAATCCCTTCTATTATGAAGGAGCTCGATCGGATGAAGACCCCCAGGCTGTTGTTCATGCTGACTCTCATACTCGGGGCATTTTCGACTGGGTGCGATTCTAAGGGGGGAGGCGATCCGGTCCCACCCACGGAAGAGCCCTTACCCCCCTCCAAACAGGCAAATTTTGTTTTCGATGCCTGGGCTTCTTGGAACAATTTCGAAAAGGGGGCGTGGGTGTCATTTGAGGTGGAAGAGGTCAATGGGCGAAAGTTTCTTCAGAAAAAAATCATCCATGGGAAAGGGGATGGAGTGGTGCAGGGGGTTGTTGAATTAAACGGGGTTGCTATGGATCAGACCCTGGCTCAAAAATCGGCGGGGGAGAGTGCTTCTCCATCAGACGATTCTGAGGGAACCCGAATTGAGTGGAGTCGGGAGAATGTGAAGGTCGGCGATAATGACCTTCTCTGTGAAAAGATGGTTTCCTATGGGAAGGACGAGGAGATAATGGAAGTCTGGTACAGCCGGGTGGTTCCCGGCTGGGTGGTAAAGAGGAAAAGCTCCCGTCTGGTGATGACCTGCACGGGATACGGCACCCGCTAAGCCCTCCTCCCGAGGTCAATTCCGGTTGAAAATACCGGGTAGCGAAGTACACTATTCCCTCTAAGACGGGCGCCCGTAGCTCAACTGGATAGAGTACCTGCCTACGGAGCAGGATGTTGAAGGTTCGAATCCTTCCGGGCGTACCATTTTTCTCCCGATTCAGAGGCGGAAGGGGACTATGACCAACTACCTTGTCATCGACACCGAAACCGGAGGACTCGACGTTTCCCGAAACAGTCTTCTGACTCTGGGCGCCTTGATCTGGTCGGACGGGAAGCTTATTGCTGAGAAGGAATGGTTTGTTCGTGAACCACGTATGGAAATCGATCCCTCCTCTCTTGAGCATCATCAGGTCGATCTCAGGGAGGTCGCCTCAAAGGGGCAATCCCCGAAAGAGGTTTCGGAAGAACTCCTCGCCTTTGCGAAGCCGCACTTTCCGGGAGAAAAGATTGTTCTTCTTGGGCACAATATTCAGTTCGACGCCGCTTATGTAAAACGGATGTTCGACATGGCGGGTGTCGATTATGAGGGTGAGTTCTCCCATCGACTGATCGATACGTCGACTCTATTGGGGGTTCTTAGTCTGGCGGGACGGTTGCCGATCGCTTCCCGGGGTCTTTCCGAGGCGATCGATCACTTCCAGCTGCCGATCGACCCGGCGCGTCGACATACGGCTCTTGAGGATGCGCGAGTGACGGCGCTCCTCTTCACGAAGCTCGTCGAGCTTCTCCGCGCGACTTCTTGACAGGTTTGGGGGCATTTCCGAAAATGCCCCTCTCATAAACGGGCGCCCGTAGCTCAACTGGATAGAGTACCTGCCTTCGGAGCAGGATGTTGAAGGTTCGAATCCTTCCGGGCGTACCACACACCAAATCCCTCTTTCTATTGCCTCTTCCTTCCGAAAGACTCTCTCGAGGGTGAGGAGTGGATTCGAAGCGAACGAGCGGCAGCCGCGGGCTGCTGAGCGAGCAGGAGGCGAGCGAAAGAGAGTGAGAGGCCGGGCACAGCGAGGGCGGGAGGCCCGAGCGAGTACCGGCGAATCCTTCCGGGCGTACCAATCATCAAGTCCCTCCTCCCAAACTTCCTTCCGATAAGATTTTCTCGAGAAATGGTTCTTGTTTGATGCCGTATCTTTGTCTTCCATGCTACTATTTCCCTACAGGGCATGGGAAAAGCAGAACATCAACCATCCGGGTTCTTCGCATTGCGCACGGCGCTCCTTCCCTTTGAGACGTTGACAAAGTGGGTGGAGGGGGCGGAGAATCCGAGCGATCCGGAAGCGTACAAAAAATCTTCCGCTCTTCTGAGAGAACGTCTTCAAGAGATCGTCGCAAGGCCCGAAATCCGGGAAGCTCTCTTTGTCGCCTCGAGTGCGCTCGATGAGA
>CAYRLD010000038.1:0-11608 GCA_964424925.1 uncultured Planctomycetales bacterium | reverse complement strand
AGGGGACGTCGTGGGTCGCCATCCAGGCGGCTTTCCAGCAGAGCGCACGGGCGGCCTGGATTTTCATCTCCATGTCGGCCAGTTTGTGGCTGACCGCCTGGTACTTGATGATCGGTTGCTTTTGTACGCGGGTCTTGGCGTACTCAAGAGCCGTTTCAAACGCCGCGCGGGCGATGCCGAGCGCGCCGATTCCGACGAGAACGCGGGTTGCTTCGAGTGTTTCATACACGCCCATCATGCCGCCCGACTCTCCGTTGCCGAGGCGGTTTTCGCCCGGGATCCGGAGGTTGTCGAAAACGACTTCGGTCGTGTCCGAAGCGAGTACGCCCCACTTTTTATAATCTTTTCCAGGTTGAAGCCCTTTGGTCCCTTTTTCGACGACAAAGCCGGCGAGACCGGCCGCTTGTTCCATCGTGGTCTTCGCATCCGGATCGGTCTGCGCGACGACCGCGTATACGTCGGCACGGCTTCCGTTGGTGATAAACTGTTTTGTCCCGTTGAGAATCCAGTCGGAGCCATCTTTCTTCGCGAAGGTTCCGAGGCCGGTGACATGAGAGCCGGAGCCCGGCTCGGTCAGGCAGAACGCAGCGATCCCGGGGATGACCGGTTTGTTGTCCGGGTTACAGAACCGGGGGAGCCAATGGCGCGCCTGCTCTTCGGTGCCCATCGCGTGGATCGCTTTGGCGCCGAGCCCCGAAGCCATGAGATGAACCTGAACGCCCGCATCGCCCCAGGCGAGTTCTTCGCCGATGAGGCAGGAGGTCAGTTTATCTTCGATCCCGAGCCCGCCGATTTCGGCGGGGAAGTAGTGGTCCATCAGGCGAAGAGCGTTCGCCTTTTTGACCAGCTCATCGAGCTCTTCGGTCGGGATCTTTTCATCTTTGTGGTAATACTTGTCGGCGAGGGGACGGATTTCATCCCGCGCAAAGTCGCGCGCCATCTCCTGCATCATTTTCTGTTCTTCGTCGAGTGCGAAGTCGACCATCGCTTAGGCCTCCTGAAAGGTCTTTTCTTTGAGTTTCTTTTTCAACCGTTGTGACCACTTCTCGTTGATCTTGGCGATCTCTTTCGATTTTTCGTGTAGGTAGTAGAGGTGGAAGGGCCACCGGCCCGGATTCTTCTCTTCGAGTTCTTCCAGCTTCTGGATCACCTTCTCTAAGTCCTTGAGGCGTTTCTCGGCCGCCTTGACGAGTGTTTTGGGCGCCATCTTCGGGGTGAAGAAGAGCGCGACATCGAAGGGGGAGTAGACCTGGTCTGATTTCTCTGCCGCCTCTTCGAGACGTTTTTGAAAACCGCGTTTGCCCGCCGCGGTGATCGAGTACACACGTCTCTCCGGACGGCGCCCCTGTTTGGAGACCGACCCTTTGATCCAGCCGCGTGCTTCGAGCTTTTTGAGGGTATAGTAAATCGTCCCCGAGGAGACCTGAACGATCCCTCCGAGTTCTTCGATCATCCGTTGGGAAATGTCATAGCCACTCGAAGGGGTCTCCTCGAGTGTCCCAAGTAGGATGATTTCGTTTACTGGGTCTGTTGAAGCAGGCATACTTTACTTCAAATACTTTAATTAAACTATTACGGTAGGTCAATGAAAATGGGGCGTGAAAAAGGGGGGAACGGCTCTTTTTTCGAGGGGAAAATCCTCGAACTCGCACTCAGTTTTGCTATAACACCCGGTTCACCCACTAGGGGGGTGGAGACAATTCATTATTGAGGATGGTATGAAGAAAGCAAGAATCCTGGGTACCGGACACTACGTCCCGGAAAATGTGGTCACCAACGAGGACCTGACCAAACGACTCAATACGAGTGACGAGTGGATTCAACAGCGATCGGGTGTCAAAGAACGCCGTTTTGTTTCGTCCGGAACCACGCCTTCTGATCTGGCCCAGAAAGCGATCAACAATGCTCTCGAAGCGGCGGAACTGACCGCAAACGATATCGATTTCATTATCTGTGCAACCCAAACCCCCGAGCATATGTTTCCGGGGACCGCTTGCTACATTCAGGAAAAGATGGGTTTGCCCGGTGTCCCTGCTCTCGATGTGCGGGACCAATGCACAGGCTTCCTCTACGGGCTTTCGATCGCGGATGCCTATATCCGCCTCGGGCAGTACAAAAAAGTTCTTCTGGTCGGAACGGAAATCCATTCCACCGGATTGGAATGGAACGACAACGGTCGTCATGTCAGCGTTCTTTTCGGGGACGGAGCGGGCGCGGTTATTCTCGGGGAATCGGGAGACGAAGATCGTGGAATCATTCAGACCCATCTTCATGCGGATGGTCGCTATGCAGATGAATTGACGGTTCCCGCGCCCGGAACAGCATTCGAGCCGTGGATCAGCCACGAACTCTTGGAACAGGGGATGCATTACCCGAAGATGAACGGAAAGATGGTCTTCAAAGAGGCGGTCTCCTGCATGACTCGTGTCTCCAGGACGATCCTCGCTGAAAATAACATGAAGATCGAAGATGTCGACTACTTCATTCCACATCAGGCGAATATGCGCATCACCGAAGCGGTCGTGAAAATGACCGGGATGAATCCGGAGCATGTAAACAACAGTATCCAAAAGTACGGGAACTGCGCGGCCGCGTCCGTGCCGATCGCACTCGATGAAACGGTTCGCGCCGGAAAGATCAATGCGGGGGACACGGTTCTCCTGGCGACTTTCGCGGCCGGATTCACCTGGGGCGCCTCGCTTATGAAATGGTAAGTACGGGGAGCTAAGATAAAAAAAGGGCCCGATCACTCGGGCCCTTTTCTATTTTTGCCTTGTCTCTTATTCGTCGTCGGCGCTGTACCAGTCCCGTTTCAACCGGCGCTGGCGAACCACTTCCCGGCGCTGTTCGAGCGTCAACTTCGCGTTTCCGAGCGCCTCGCCCGAGGCGAATTCGATATGGTAGTCGCCGTCGGATACCGCATTGGTAACGAGGACGTCGAAGACCTGTTTACTCGGGGAAGCCCCCGTTGCACGGAAAATATCCGCGAGTGACTGGGCGCACTGCAAGCGAAGCGGCTTCTGTTGCCCGGAGAATCCTCCATCTTTGTCGTTTAAGACCTTGGCGAGGACATCGATCGCCCGCTGGTCTCCAAAGACGCCGAGCGCCCGTGCGGCTGGGATCCGGATGAAATCTTCCCGGAGAACCTTCGGGCTCACTGTCCGGATTAGCGCTTCGACCGCATCCCGATAGGTATAGAGCGTATCGGTCGTCGAGATCGAAGCGAGCGTCTCAGCGGCAGTTTTGGCGAGCAGATCCGCACGATCTTTTGAATCCTTCTTCGCTTCGGGCTGATCAAAGATCGTCCCGAGAAGTTCTCTCAGATCGAGTTTGTGGGTGTCTTTTTTGATGTACCAGGGGGTGTTGTCCTGGAACTGTGTTTTTGCTTCGGTAAGAGTCGCTGCGTTATCCGCAAGGATGATCCGGGGGATGTTGCGGGTGCGAACGTCCCGTGTCAGAGCGCGCAGAACACTCTCTTTTTCCCGGGCCCGGGTGGCGGTCTCTTGGAAGTAGATCTGTCCGGCGATCTTCTTCTGGATGATGATCACATCTTCGGTCGGGAACTTCTTCGCTTTGATGATCCCTTCCGATCCGCTGTTGGCGATCACCGGGAAGACGTTGAGGTTCAAAAGAGTCTTCTTGAAGCGATTGATGAAGTTCCGGTCCGCTTCGGTCTGTATGTCGTAGATGACGAGCGCAACGCGGACTCCCTGTTCTCCGAGAGCATCAATCAGGTTTGGAATCACCAGATCCATTCCGAGTCGTAGCTGTTGCGGATTAAGTTTGACCATCGTTTCAGCCGCCGCATACCGAACTCGTTTGTCGGGAGAGGTGAGCGCCTCCACGAGAGGATATCCCATGCTTGTGGAGGTCCCTGATGAGTTTGTGCTCGTATCACTCCCGCGTACATCGGCAGGAAGATCGGTCGCTTTGCCCATTTCGGCAATCGCCTCGATGCAAGCTCGTGCGACGAGCGGGTTTTCATCTTTCATAGAGCGTTCGAGCGCCTCGTAGAGGTATTCCCGTCCGGGAACCACCGCGAGGACATTGGAACGAATGATCTGTGCGGCGAAAGAGAAGTATTTGTCGAGGAGGGTCTGGATTTCCCCGTTTCCTCCGGCATTCTGGATTTCATCAGCGAGGGAGGAGATCCGGTCGGCCGACATGCCTTCAATTCCGCGTAGAATTCCGACGAGGCCGTCGAGGGTGATTTCATCGTTTTTCAGTGCGGCAACCGAAGCGCGAACCGCCGCTTGTGCTTCGAGCGCCTGCTGGAATTCATTCATGACCAAGAGCGCCCAGGCACTTTCTCCCCGTGCATTGCGATAGTCGGGGTTGAGAGCCAGAAGATCAAAGAGCGCTTCTTCGGCGAGCTGTTCGTTGAAGACAAACCGGGCGCAGCGACGTTCGAGGAGGCGGTCATTATCCGCATCCCAACTCCAGATGAGATAGTACCGCTGCCAGTTAAAGATGACGCCCGAATCCCCGTAGTAATACTTTTCTGCGAGGGTGTAGTAGTAGTCGGCCGCCTTTCTCCACTCATTGGAGTTCTTTGCGGTGATTTTCAAGAGCGCTTCTTGAGCGTACTTTTTCACTTCCGACTTTTCATTCGGATCTTCATAGATCTTTTTAAGAGCCGCAATAGCTCGATCATCCCGGATGTTTCCGAGAACGATCGCTGCGGTCTGTTTCAAGAAGTCGTTTTCCGATTCGAGCGCTTCGATGAGAGCGAGTGTGGCATCGACCCCCATCTCCTTTAGAAGAAGCATCGTTCGGCTTCGGAACCGGTCCTGCGTCTCATCCGCGAGGGCGGGGAGGAGGAAGCGGACAGCCCAAGAGCCATAATTCTTCAGGTGCCAGTGCGCATTGCGATAAATCTCGAACTCTTCACTTGCGAGATCGTCCACGTAACCGAGAACGATCTTTTTCCCTTCGCGAAGAGGTTCTCCTGGCTGCGCGATCCGGAAAAGGCGGTGACCGATATCTCGCATCCGCGGATCGGTCGAGTTGATCATCCCGGCGACCCGCTCTTTGCCCGCTCTCTCGAGGAAGGCGAATACCAGGTTGGCCTGACCACGCTGGTCTGGATCCTGGTCGCTCTTCTGGAGCGCCTGCTCAAATTTTGTATACGCTTCATCGAATTTCGCGCGGTTGTACAGACGGATCCCGTCATCCAACAGTTGGCGGATTTCGTCTTTGAAATCGTCCTGCGCCACAGCGGGCATGCCGCTCTGGAGAATAAACAGGAGCGCGAAAAGGGCACCAGTGAGTCGCTTCGTCATGGGTAACTCCCCGAGACTTTTAGGAAAGAGAAAAAGGTACAATACTTTCGTTTCTAATTAGATCTTCAAATTTTTCCCGTTTGGTCACGACTTTCGCCTCTTCCCCTGCCACCATGACCTCACACGGTCGTGGATGCGAGTTGTAGGTCGAACTCATGACAAAACCGTACGCCCCCGTTGAATAGATGGCGACCAAGTCGCCCCGCTTCATCGGCGGCATTTTGCGATCCTTCGCAAAGATATCCCCGCTTTCACAGATCGGCCCGACCAGATCGGTCGGAATATGAGGACCTTCCCAGGTATCCTCATTCGGTACTTCCCCCTGTACCCCCGGCTCCGTCGCCACCGGCCAGATCCGGTGGTACGCGCCATATAAACTAGGACGCAATAAATCGTTCATTCCCGCGTCGCAAATGACGAAATTCTTCCCTCCCGACTCTTTTATATAGAGGACCCGAGAGACCATAATTCCCGCATTTCCGACGATAAAGCGCCCTGGTTCGAGAATCAGCTTGATGCCCATCTCTTTTATGAGCGGCAGAAGCGGTTCTGCGATCGTATCGGCACTTTTGGCAAGCTTGTCCTTGTACCAGATCCCGAAACCACCCCCAATATCGAGCCATTCGACCGGACAGCCCACATTTTTACATTCGGGCAAGAAATCGGCGACCCTCTGAAGGGTTTCGACGTATGGCTCGACCTTGGTGATCTGGCTTCCGATATGGACATGTAATCCATTCAATTTTACGTGCGAAAACTCCGCGTGACGGCCTAGGATCCGTTTTGCCTCAATGAGATCGACCCCAAACTTGTTCTCTTTTTTTCCTGTGGTGATGTATTTGTGGGTCTGTGGATCGACGTCAGGGTTAATCCGAAGGGCGCAGTGGGCCGTTTTTTTCCGTTCCCCCGCGATTCGGTTGATATTTTCGAGCTCTTCTTCGCTTTCGACGTTAAAGAGGAGAATCTCTTGTTCGAGAGCAAAGGCGATCTCTTCGTCCGTCTTTCCGACACCGGCGAAAACGACCTTTTTCGGGTCTCCCCCTATTTTCAGAACTCTTTCGAGCTCTCCCCCCGATACCACATCAAATCCGGAGCCCATCTCCTTCATATAGTTAAGGACCGAAAGGTTCGAATTTGCCTTTGTGGAGTAGCAGATGAGGGGATTGGCGGGCGCAAAAGCGGTCGTCAGCTTTTTGTAATGGTCTTGGATCGTTTGGGCGGAGTAGATATAGAGCGGCGTTCCATGCTCTTGGGCCAATCGATCGACCGGGACGCCCTCGCAATGGAGTTGTCCGTTTACATAATTGAAATAGTGCACGAGGGGCCGATTATAGAAAGGGGTAAAGAGGCGGTCAACCGACAGAAAAGGCCTTTTTGCTCCTTTTTGCCGAAAGTCTGTCTACTCCGATCCCCCCCAAAACACGGATCTTTTGAACCTAGATTTTATCTTGAAGCGGGGTTATCGACTCCGTACGCTCTTGGATCAAATCATTTGAGGAGATGAAGAATGCCGGATGCCATTAAAGTGACCGTTGATCCGATCGACCTGGAAGTCGTTTCGGAACCGTATGCACACATGACCTTTCGTGGATATGCCCCTGTGATCGATGTTTCCGTCGGGGGAACGACCCATATGCTCTATATCAGTTCTAAATCCATCTCGGTAGCGCTCGATCCGCTTGTGAAAGAGAACGGGGATAAATTTCTCGGTCTGAAACTTCGCGTGAAGAAGGAGTCGGATGAGAAGATGTCTGCCTACGTTGTCGAGAAGCTCTCTTAGTCCTTCAAAAGCTTCCGATGTTGAAGGGCGGGAAGCGATCGACGGACCTCTTCGATCTTTTCCCGTGAAATTTCTGCTTCGATCACCCCGACGCGGGAAGCCTGTGCGAGAACTTTTCCCCACGGGTCGACGATCATCGAGTTCCCCCACGTTTTCGTTCCATTCGGATGGTCTCCCTCTTGGTTGGGTGCGATCACGTAGGCGAGGTTTTCCACCGCGCGTGCTCGGACGAGCACTTCCCAATGATCTTGACCCGTCTTTGCGCTGAAAGCGGAGGGAACGATGAAAAGGTCGACCTCTTGGGCGCGGAAAAGTTCCGGAAAACGGAGATCGTAACAGATCGCAAATCCGATTCGAAATCCGTTCATATCGGTCGTAACGATTTCGTTTCCGGCTTTCATATAGGTAGATTCAGAACCGAGACCCGGAACGTCGAAAAGGTGGATCTTATTATAGAGGGCATGGATCTTTCCCCCCGGGTTGATCAGGAATGCGGTATTATGTTTTTCTCGAAGAAGGCTTCCCGCGATCCAACACCCTTTTTCGGCCGCTTTTCCCTGGATACGGGGAAGCACCGTTCCATCATCGTACCGGGTGATGTGTGAGAATACCTCCGGAAGAACGATCAACTCCGCATTTGCTCGTTCAATGAGAAAGAGCGCCCGTTCGACATTCTTTTCAATGTCATCTCCGGTATTCATCTGGATGGCGGCGATCTTCATTTCACTTCCGAGCAACGTTTTAGAACCAAAAGAGCCATTGCGGTACCGTAGGGGCGACCGAGTTCATGGGAATCGACCCACGCCCCGTCGAGTTCGGCGATAGAAAGAACCCTCTCGGTCATCTTTTTCGCGGCCCCTTTCTCCTTCAGGAATCGAATCGCTTCGGCTTGCGCGTGAAGATCATACCAGAAGAAGAACCCTCCGTTCTGATAACGGTCCGCATGGTCATCATATTTCCGAATCCGTTCTAGTCGGTCATGATGTTCAAAAGAGGTGGCGAGCGCTTTTCGAAGGGCGGTCTTGGTTCCCTTTTTCCACAGGGTCAATCCCATTTCACAGAGCGTCAGCCGACCGGCGGCCCCTTCCAGACGGGTTCTCCCTCCTCCCATATAATAGGAAAAGAGATCGTTTTTCGTTCGGCACGACTGGAGCGACTTGAGTGCCCGGTCGACCATCGATTGGGGAACACTCGCTCCGGCGTTCTTCGCTTCATAGAGAGCGTGCAGTGTCGAAGCGGTGACAAATGGGTTTGCGTATTCGTGCCGGAAGGCGCCACTCGGTAATTGCATTCTCGATAGAGTGGCAACCAACTTTTCCATCATCTCCTCATCTTTCTGTTTCGAGAAATAGAGGAGGCGATATATATAAGCCCAAAGAATTTCATCTTTATCTTCATGGGCAATGTTGGATTCGTTGCGCATATATTTTTCGGCAGCAACAAGAGCCTCTTCGATATGGGCGTTCTTCTCTTTCCATTCGAGGAGAGCCAGAGAGATGAGCGCCGTGGAAGCCATATAGACATTGGGAAGAGAGTCGTCTCCTCCAAAGTTGTACCAAGAGTCATCCCACCCCCCGTGCGATCGTTGCATGGAGAGAAGGTAGGTGAGCGCAGGCTCAACCGTCACCTTCTTCATCGTTTTTCGGGGAGAGGTGAAGACTTCGAAGCCGTGTACAAAAGGTCCGTCCCCTGCCAGTTCGGCGGACGCTTTCCACGCCCATCGAGAGGAGGGTTTTTCGCGAACGAGCGCTTTCCAGATCGTTCGCCCTTCGTCATCTCGTCGCCCAAGGTGAAGAGCGGCGCCGAGAAGATACCGTTCGTGGGGGCTCGTTCCCTTTTTCAACGATCCCAAGGCGGCGGATATATTATTTTGGGCCAGATCTTTGAGCGCGGCCGGTTTCTCCGTTGGGATCGCTACCTTCTTCTTCAGGAAAGAGAGGAGAAAGTTTCGAAGGTGGTCTTCCTGGAACGTAGAGATTCGATCCATTTTTCCTACTACTTTCCCTTTGGAATCGAGCAGAACAAATCCCGGTTCAATGAAAGAGAATCGTTCGATTCCTTGGCTTCCATCCGAAGCCGCCTTAAGAGGGATGAAATGTTTCGAAGCGAGGGAAACAATGTCGGGCATCATCCACGGACCGCTCAACATGTATTTGTGGAGGACCAGTTTCCGGTCCATGGGCGATCGAGGGATGCTCGTAACCCACCAGAGAACCGGTTTGCCCGACTTTTTTGAGAGAGTGAGAGCCTCTTTCCGGTCGGTCTGCCACGGGATTTCGGTGCCACACTTTGCGGCCGGGCCTTGCAAAGGAAGGTCGGGAGATTTGGCTTGGAGGAGGAAAAGGAGGAGCAACGTCATTGCGTCGGGGATCCCCCTTTATCGGGAAGGAGGGCATTCCATTCTTCTCGATATTTCTCCATCGCGGCCTTGAACGCTTCGGTTTCCGCAACCGTACTTGGGGCTTCCGGGTCGATTCCAAGCTCTTTCATCGAAGAATCCATAAGCGGTCCTAGGGCGGTTTCCAACTGTTCCTGGGTCCGGATCTCTCCCGACTGGATCTTATTGATCACGTTCTGATTGATCCTATCGGCGATATCGTCGCCGCGGTTGGTACACCCCCCTGCCAAGAGAAGAAGAGATACCCCAAGAGCCATCCATCTCTTATCCATCCTCTAACCTCCATTTCGAACGTCGGCAACCTTCAGACTATCCCGGTTATCCTGGAATAGGAAAAGAAATCGTCGCGTGTTCCCGGAACGAAAATCTGGTATACAGGGGAACGATGGGACGGTTGAAAAACGAATTCTCTTGGTCGCGCAGCCGGATGAAAAACTTCGAAGAGTGCCGACGGATGTACTGGTTCGGCGCTTATGGAATGTGGGACGGTTGGGATTCGCGCGCAGATGCGAGAACGAAAGAGATCTACATTCTCTCGAAGTTGAAGAATCGATGGATGTGGGTGGGAGATGTTGTTCATAACGCGGTGGCAGAGTTGCTCGAAACGTACCGTGCCGGAGGGACTGTCGCCGAAATCGATATCCGCGAGCGGATGCGGGTTCAATGGAAGTCGTCCAAGGACGAAGTCTACCGGCAGCCCAGAAAAGCAAAAACGAATGCCCTCTTCGAACACGATTACGACATCGAAGTGGATGATTGGAAAGAGGTCGCTTTGCATGCAGAAACCTGTTACCAAAACTTTCTGCAATCTGCCTATCACAAGGACCTGAAAGAACTGACACGCGATCAGTGGCTCGGTATTGAAGAGCTCGACTCGTTCTTTCTCGATGAGAGTCGTATGTTCGTAAAGCTCGATGCGGTGCATCGAACTTCGGATGGAATCCGGATCGTTGATTGGAAAACGGGTCGCAAAGAGAGTGAATCGGACCCGTTTCAATTAGCGGTCTACGCTCTCTATGCGAATGATGCGTGGCGGATTCCTCCCGATAAGATTGAGGTTCATGAAGTCAATCTGACCCGGGGGAAGGTCTACAACCGAATGATCTCGGCTTCGGAAATTGAAAAGACCCAAGGAGAGATGATCGCATCGATTCGAGAGATGAAAGCGCAACTGGCGAGTTCGCCGGAAGAGAATATTGCGCAGGAAAAAGATTATCCGGTGACCGAAGATGCCTTCCGGTGCCGGAACTGTAAGTTTCAAAAAGTCTGTACTGATCGACCCGCATCCTGATCGGGAAGAAGCGTTGGCCTTCTTTCCGATCCGGGTGCGCCCGGTCTGCCGGGACGCTTTGGTTTTTCGGAACCAGGGTAGCCGATGCGAGGACGGCGCGAAACGGCCCACGTAACCACGAGTCCTGGGAGGGTCTTCGGATCCGACAAACGACCAGGACGAAGGGGAGCATGGCCGTCACTTTGGTGTAAGTCGCGGCTCCGAAAGGGGAGAGTTGCCATAAACCCGCTGTGCGGGGGAAAGCGACCGCCGCGCGAGTGTGGGGTCAGAGACCGGTGTCAGCGGGCGCCCCGGAAAAATTTATTCCTCCGAGATCGTGATCCCTTTGATGAGTTCGACCGCTCTCTCCATCCATACCTTCTTTTTTCCCTCCGGTTCGGGGGTGACATAAAGAGTCACCAACACCCCGCGTGTTCCCTGTAACAAAAATATTTCTCGGGTGTGGTATTTCATCTCGCCCGGATAGGAGACCTGATAATCGATCCACGGAACCTTCTTTCCCGAGAGGGTGAGTGTGCCAGAGCCGATCACCTTCGCGTCCGGATAGTACGATTCGAAATCGATCGGCCGCTTCGTCGTAAAGTTTTCGAGTGTGTAGTAGGCGGGCTTCCACGACGTGATGTGAAGGCTGTTTCGGGGGTGGGTGATATCGACAAGATAATGTCCTCCCTTGGCCGTCTGAATTTTCCATTCATCAGAAGGGAGCGTAATCTGGTACCCCTTTCCATCTGCCGTCCATCGAAGGGGCGGGGGTGGAGGAGAAGCGGACCAATGAACCTGGATTTCGAGGCTTCGTGCCGTGTGGATGGGACGAAGGAAGGCGAGTTCGATACGGAGTTCTCCGTCGAGAAGTTCCC
>CAYRLD010000037.1:0-11737 GCA_964424925.1 uncultured Planctomycetales bacterium | reverse complement strand
TCTTTGTCTCCCCGGAGAACGCCTGCGGACTCCAGAAAACTCCAATGACCATCCGCCCGATTCCCGTTTGAAGATGCTTCTCAAAGAACGAAACATCCCCCTTCACTTTTCTCGGGTCGGCCACATGGACGTAAAAGCAATCCCCCTCGACAACACAATCCCCCTTCACCTGGGTAATCGTCCCCTCGGCGATCGACTGTGCCAGATCCCGATGATCCTGCAGATTCATCCGACTCTGAAGGCCGATCGTCTTGACCTTCTGCTTCGCCACGAGACCAAGGTTCTCTTTCGCAGTGAGAATCCGATCGCATGCGCGGTTCACCACCTCTTCCGAAAGCCGCCCACTCTCGACCCCACTCACAAGAGTCTCGATCGCTTTCATCGGATCTTTCGGCATGAGGAGAAGATCGGCCCCCGCTTCGGCCGCAGAAAGAATCGCTTCGTCTTCATTTTCAATCGCCCCCATCATGAGCGCATCGGTCACGACCAATCCCTTAAACCCGAGCTCCTTTCGAAGAAGCTCTCCCGTAATGACCGACGAGAGCGAGGCGGGTTTATCGGCATCAAGTTCCTTATACCGAACATGAGATGTCATGATTGCATCGAGATCGGATCCAAGTTCCACGTAAGGACGAACTTCTCCTGCCATCAACTCCTCTTTCGAAACAGAAGAGTCGGGAAGCTCTAGGTGGGAATCAACGTTGAGCGATCCGTGCCCCGGAAAATGTTTCGCGCAACCCAAAACGCCCTTCTCCCTCAAACCGGAAAGATACGCCTTCGCGAGAAGAACTGTCTTTTCGCCGTTGGACCCAAACGACCGCGTCCCGATCACTGGGTTTTCAGGATTCGTATTGAGGTCGAGTACGGGAGCGAAGATCCAGTTCACGCCCATCTCGGACGCTTCGGTTGCGGTCGCAACCGCTTTCGATTTCGCATGATCGATCGAACCAGAGGCGCCGATCGCCATACTGGAGGGAAACTCGGTCGCCCCGGGAACCTGTTGGCCCGCCCCATTCTCGTAATCAGCCGCAATAAAGAGGGCATGCTCACCCTTCCGTTGCAGAGAGTTGGCCATCGTTGCCACGTCATCGATCGAGCCACCGAAGAAGATAAATCCCCCTGCGCCCGCTCGGGCAAGTTCGATCGCCCCCTCATATTCCTGGTCGTTAAACCAGTACGCCCCGACCACCATCTGTGCACATTTTTCACGCAGGTTCATGAAAGGACCTTTCGCATCAATCTTTTATAGTTCACGCCCGGCACAATTTTTCCCAAGACCGCAGCTCGACCCGCTCCGGTCGAAGCGGGAACATTTCCCTTTTTCCCAGAGATCGAGGTATACGCGAGAAGCGCAAAAGCAGCCGCCTCCTTTGCCATCGGATCGAGTCCATACATCTGGGAGGAGCGGACCGCAACCGGCCAGAGAAGAGCCTCAAGAAGCTCCATCAACGTCCGATTGTACACTCCCCCCCCCGATACGACGACCACCTCAAGACCTTCCGGCGCATGATTTTCGATTCCCCGGGCAATCGTCTCGGCGGTAAGAAGCGTCAGGGTAGCGACCGTACCCGCATCCGGCTTCTTTCCGACCCACTCTGCGGAAAAGAGTTCCCGCCCGGTCGACTTGGGGGCCTTCTTTCGAAAATAAGGGTGCGCTTTCCATTTTTTCAGAAGAGCCCGATCGACCAATCCGGTTCGCGCCATCTTCCCATTTTTGTCGTAGAAACCCTTTCCCATCCGCCGGACAGCATCATCGATCAAACAGTTTCCGGGCCCTGTATCAAAAGCCAAACCCGTGGAGGGAAATGTTACATTCGCAATCCCCCCAATATTGAGGAGAGCTCTCTTTCGACTTTTTCCAAAGAAGGCTCGATCGAAATGGGGAACGAGCGGTGCCCCTTCCCCTCCCAGAGCGATATCCGCAGGACGAAAATCGGCAACCACCGTGATCCCGGTCTTCTCGGCAATGATTGCCGGCTCCCCGATCTGCAGAGTAGAGCGACCCGGATCGTGCCAGATCGTCTGCCCATGAGACCCAATGAGGTCGTACCGTCCTTTTATCTTTGCGGCGGTTTTAGCAAATTCTTCCCCAAGCCAGAAGTTCGCTGAAGAGATTTCAGAAACGGAAGCCTCTCGAAGAGCCAGAATTCTCGATCGACTCCGGGCGGAGAAGGGACGCGTGTAGTGCTCTAAAATCTTCATAGGAGGAGCGGTCTCGATAAGCGTGGCGGTAATGCCATCCGCCGAAGTGCCCGACATCAACCCGATCACCTTCACGACGTGAGTACCTTCCGGAGCACTCCGCCCGACTTTTTGAGAAGTTGTTCCGCTTTCCGCATCCCGACCTTCCGGCGCACCATCACAATGGCGACCTTGGTCCAATTCCGGGAAGCCTCAAGCGCTTCTCGCGCCTCCTCCTCATTGACTCCGGAGACCTCTCGAATAATCCGGACCGCGCGCGCCCTCAATTTTTCTGATTTCGGCTGCAAGTCGACCATCCAGTTCTCAAATACTTTTCCGAGTTGAACCATCGTCGCCACCGTGAGTCGGTTGAGAACGAGTTTCGTCGCCGTCCCTGCTTTCAATCGAGTCGAACCACTGATCACTTCGGGCCCGACAAGAGGCGCCACGATCACATCCGCACTCGAAGAGGCGACCCCTTTCCGATTACAGGTCACAAGAATTCGACCCGCCCCTATTTTTTTCGCGTGATCGAGCGCTCCGTGAACAAAGGGAGTCACCCCGCTCGCAGCGATTCCGACCACCAAATCTTTTTTTCCGATCCGCTTTTTTTTGAGCGCCGTTTTCCCCGCATCGCGGTCATCTTCCGCCCCTTCCCGGCTCGCCCAGACGCATTCGGGGCCCCCCGCCATCACCGCTTGCACAAGGTCGGGGGAAGTGTCAAAGGTAGGGGGACACTCTGCCGCTTCGAGAATACCGAGCCGGCCACTCGTCCCGGCGCCGACAAAGAAGATCCGACCGCCCTTTGCCACCCGCGCGACCATTACTTTCACCCCACGGGCGAGAGACGATCGAACCGCATGAAGCGCTTTTGGAATGAGGGCATCCTCTTCGTTCATTCGATCTATGATTTGAAGAGGGGATAGGCGATCGAGATCCCGCGTATTGGGATTACGCTCTTCGGTCAGGAGAGAGTCGAACCGCTTCTTCGTCATGAATGAAGCGGTTACGCTTCCGCCCGTTGCGGAGAAAGGTTCTCGAAACGGGTAAAGTCCTTCAAGAAGATCAAGTCGATCGCAGAAGTCGGCCCGGTCCGGTTCTTGGCAATATTGACCTCGGCCATATTTTTCTTCTCCGTATCGGGATTGTAATATTCTTCCCGATAGAGCAGCATCACAACATCCGCATCCTGCTCGATGGCCCCCGATTCACGAAGGTCAGAGAGAACCGGCTTCTTATCTTCCCGTCCTTCCGTACCTCGGTTGAGCTGGGCGGCGGCGATCACGGGAACATTAAGCTCTTTCGCCAAACTCTTCAAGCTCGAAGAGATCCTCGAGATTTCTTGCTGCCGGCTTTCGGCCCCTTTCGAAGACATCTTCTGCAAGTAGTCGACCACGACCAACTGGATATCGTGCTGCGCTTTGTACCGACGGGCCCGGGCGCGCATTTCCATGTCGGTCAAGTCCCCGCTGTCATCAATGAAGATCTGCGCTTCATTGAGCGCTCCTGCTCCGATCAGAAGCTTATGATACTCTTCTTCGGCAAGCGTTCCGGTCCGCAATTTATGGGAAGAGACCCGGCAATGAGAACAGAGCATCTGCTGGGCGATCTGGGCCGCGGACATTTCGAGCGAGAAGAAGAGAACCCCCTTCTGCTGTTCTACGCCCACCGTCTCGATCACCCGCATCGCAAGACTACTTTTTCCCATCGAAGGACGTCCCGCCATGATATACAGCTGAGCCGGTTGAAGCCCGGAGATGAGATCATCGAGCTCATAAAACCCAGTTGAGATCCCAAGAATTCTCTGATTCCGGTCTCGAATGTCGGTGATCTGCTGGAAGGTACTCTTCAGAAGATCCCCCATCCGATGGACCTTCTCCTGACCTTCTTTTTGAGCGGTCTGGAAGATCAATTCCTGGGCATGATCGAGGGTTCGCTCCGCATCCTCTCCTGCGGCGAGGGAGGATTCTCGAATGATCTTGGTGCAGGTCCGGATCAAGGATCGAAGGATCGCCTTTTCACGGACAATTCCCGCATAATGAAGCGCGTTCGCCGCAGAAGGAACCGTTTCGACCAGTTGGGCAAGGCCTTCGACCCCGCCCGCCTCATCGAGTTTCCCCAACTTCTTTAGCTCATCCTTGAGTGTGACAAGGTCGCACGACTTCATCCCTGCAAAGAGAGAAGCGATCCCCATAAAAACCGTCTGATGAGTATGGTGATAGAACGCTTCATGGTCGAGCTGTTCAATCACTTCCCCGATGCATTCATTGTCCAGAATCATCGACCCCAAGAGTGCCATCTCCGCTTCTGTACTGTGCGGAGGGACCTTGTCCATAAGCACATCCCGGGGCGCTACCGGTTGCTTTGTCTGTGGCATCTATCCCCCTTCCCGTTTCTACTCTTCGTTCTCGACGACCTCGTCGTGGTAATCGTCACCTTCGCTATGGGCCTCTTCTCCTTCTTCTGAAGTTTCATCCTTCGCGATGGTCCCATCCTCATTCACTTTGAGCTCTTTCGTAGAAAGCACCCAAACCTTGAGGGTAGGCTTCACTTCCCGATGAAGATTAATCGTGACCTCATACGTACCGATATTTTTGATCGGTTCGAGGATCTCGATGCATTTCGCATCTACCTTCATGTTTTCGCCAAGAAGAGCTTGCGCAATCATCGTCGGGGTGACCGAACCATACAGAACCCCATCTTCGTTCGTGTTCACTTCCATCGAGAGCGAGGTCACTTCCGCAAGCTTCGTTTCGACTTGCTTCGCATCATCAATCAACTGAACTTCGATCTGGTCCTGACGACGTTTCTCTACTTCGAACTCACGGTATTGACCGGAAGTGGGGAGAGAAGCCATCCGACGGGGAATCAGGAAATTACGCGCATATCCGTCTTTTACGGTAACGATATCGCCACGCTTTCCGAGCTTTTCAATCGTATGCCAGAGTAATACTTGCATGATAACCTCCTAGAGACCGACCGAGCCGGTGTAAGGGACAAGAGCGAGAACCCGCGCACGTTTGATCGCGGTTTTCGAACTCCGCTGATGGAACGCACAGTTGCCGGACCGTTTCCGGGAATACATCTTGCCCTGGTTTGTGCAGAGCTTATAGAGAGTTCCGACATCTTTGTAATCCACCTCATCTACCTTGTTCCGGCAGAAGCGGCAGCGATTATCTTTTCGGAACTTCGTGTACTTCTTTTTCCGATCGCCTCCGCGATCATGACTTCGCTTGTGCATCATATTCTCCTAGAAGGGAATGTCTTCTTCGGGGGACGCCTGTCCCGAGATCTCCTGAGGCGCAGGAGCCGCTTCGGTGGACCGTCCACCAAGGAATTGAACCCGTTCGGCATTTACACGGATCTTGCTTCTTTTCTGACCCGTCTTCTGATCTTCCCAACGGTCTTGTTGGAGACGACCCTCGACAAACGTGGAACGACCTTTTTTGAGGTATTCCGCGCAGAGTTCGGCGGTCCGGCCCCAGGCAACAATATCGATGAAGGAGACTTCTTCCTTCTTTTCCCCTGATTTCTTGTCGGTCCAGTTCCGATTCACCGCGAGAGAGAATTCACAAGCGGCCGATCCGCTCGGCGTGTAACGCAGTTCCGGGTCCCGGGTTAGATTACCGATCAAGAGGACACGATTCAGATTCACCATAATTAGAAACCTCCCCGACGCATGGGAGGCCGGCCAGGACGATCCCCATCACCAGGACGCTTCGGACGAACAAGCCCGGCGGTGGCAAAGTCTTCGGGAGCTTCCGTCGCCATTTCGCCTTCATGCGCAAAGATCGAGCTTCGGAGGATCACTTCAGAGAGACCGAAATCGCTCCGCAGACCCTTGACCGAATCCCCTTCGGCTTCGAAGTAGGAGACGACATAGGCTCCTCGGTTATTTTTCTTCACAGGGAAGGCGAGTTTCCGCTCCCCCCATTTCGTCACGGAAAGAACTTTCGCCTTGTTTCGTTCGGCGACCCGTTCTACTTCCTCGACGATTTTCTCCCACTCGCGCGCCGCAATGGTCGGCTCTACGAGTAACATACCTTCATACGTGCTCATCCTTCTCCTTTCGAATCCGGTTATACCGGTTCATTGTTTTTTGTGTTCCAAATCGGGTCCAGTACCCGATCGCCTCAAGAGAGTACTCCAAGGTCTCCTCCAACACCGGGAGGTCCGCTTTCGGAAAGCGACCCAGGACATAATTGGGATTCGGGCGTCCCCCTCCGACACCGAGTCGGAGCCGGGAAAACCCATTGCCACCCAGGGCATTGATAATCGATTGCAGTCCGTTGTGTCCGCCACTCGACCCTTTCTCTCGAAAACGAACGCTCCCGAGTTCCAGAGCAATGTCATCGCACACAACGAGGATGTCGTCCCCCCACTTCTTTCGAATTTCGGGAAGAACATTCCCGGTCCGATTGACATACGTCCATGTCTTGACCAGGACAACCTCCTGTGAATCGAGACGGCCTTCCGCCGCCCAGAATTCAAATCCCGCCTTGCGGAATTTTTGACCCATCTTGTCAGAGAGCGCATCGACCACCATCCAGCCGATGTTATGCCGGGTTTTCCAATACTTCTCGTCGTAATTACCGATTCCAAGAATAACGTGGGGCACCGGTCCGCCTTTCTTCGACTACTTCTTGTCGTCCGAATCCTCTTTCTTTTCCTTCGCAATGACTTCCGGTTCGGCCGCACCAGAAACCTCATCCTCGACGATCTCTTCTGCACGGTGTTCGGTTACGCTCGCCAAAACGAGTTCCCCTTCCTGAAGGAAGGTGACGCCCGGGATCGCCGGAACATCGCCAAGGTGAAGAGGAGCATTTAGCTTCACTTCTGTCACGTCGACCTCGATCGATTCGGGGATCGCGGTCGGCAGACATTCGACTTTCACTGTCTGCACGAACTGGTCGAGCGTTCCGCCCTCTTCCCGAACACCAACTGGGATTCCCTTAAGGACGATCGCTACATCCATCGTGAGCTTTTCATCTTTTGCAACCTTGGTGAAATCGACATGGAGAATCTTGTCTCCAAGGTGATCCCACTGCACATCCTTGATAAACGCATTCCCAGCCCCTTCCAAATTGATAATCCGGCCACCTTTGTTAAGGATCATCTGGAAATCGTGGTCAGAAATACTGATGTGGATCGGCTGATCACTCTTATGCGAGAGGACCGCCGGTACCTGTCCCGCTTTGCGCATCCGCTTGGAACTACGCGTACCAAAGTCAGACCGTTCCTGAACTTTCAAAACCATTTCTTCAGACATAACTATCTCCTAGAGGAAGAGCGAGCTAACAGACTCGCTCTTATGAATACGTCGAATCGCTTCTCCAACGAGTTCCGCGACCGACAAAACCTTCAAATTAGGAAGCGACTTCTCCCCAAGCGGGATCGAGTCGGTAACAATAATTTCTTTCGCAGGGGTATTTTCGAGTTTTTCCATCGCGGCTCCGGCGAGGACAGGATGCGTTGCACAAATATAAACATCCTGCGCCCCGTTTTTCTTACAGGCTGCGGCCGCATTCACAATCGACGTTCCCGTGGCGATCATGTCATCCACAAGAAGAACGTTCCGCCCTTCCACGTCACCGATGATATGCACCACTTCGGTATCCGTAGGTCCATTGCGACGCTTGTCGCAGATCGCCAACCCTGCGGAGAGACGTTTCGCATACGCCCGCGCCATCTTGATCCCCCCCACATCGGGAGAAACCACGGTCAGATTGGGAATATCCATTTTTTTGAAGTAATCGATCATGACCGGCGCCGCATAGAGGTGATCCATCGGGATCGAGAAGAACCCTTGAATCTGGTGCGCGTGGAGGTCCATCGAAAGAGCCCGATCCGCACCCGACTGGGTCACCAGATCCGCAACCAGTTTCGCGGTAATCGGAACCCGTCCCTCCGCTTTTCGATCCTGCCTGGCGTATCCGAAATACGGAACGACCGCCGTGATCCTTTCCGCACTCGATCTCTGAAGGCAATCCATCAAGATCAAAAGTTCCATAAGATTTTCGTTCACCGGCGGACAGGTCGACTGAATGACATAGACATCCGACCCTCGGACATCGTCGAGAATCTTGACGTCGATCTCCCCGTCCGGAAATTTTCCGACCTCAGTCGTCGTCAAAGGGATATCGAGATAGCTGCAGACCTTTTCTGCAAAGAGAGGATTCGCCGTCCCCGTTACCGCCACCAGTTTTCGCTTCATTTCCCGCCCTCCGAAGCTGATTCCACCTTTTCCGATCCCCGCTTCAATGCGCGAGCAGGGACTCCAACCACCACCGTGTTTTCCGCCACGGTGCCACCCACAACCACCGCACCCGCGCCCGTTTTCGCACCCTTTCCAAGAGTAACAGGCGCGACGAGGACCGAGTTCGACCCGGTGTGCACCCCGTCTCCAATATTGGATCGATGTTTATTCTTCCCGTCATAATTCGCCGTGATCGTTCCGGCGCCAATATTTACCTTCTCGCCAAGGCGGGCATCTCCTACATACGCAAGATGCTTCGCTTTCGATCCCCGGCCGATGTGGGAGTTCTTTACTTCGACAAAGTTCCCCACTTCGGCATGTTCTTCGAGGATTGTTCCGGCACGCACTTGAGAGAAAGGACCAACTTCACAGTTGGGCCCAATCTGGACACCAGCACGAATCACTGTGAAAGGTTGGATCACGGTGTCGATTCCGATCTCGACATTCACCTCAATAAAGGTGCTTGAAGGATCAACGATCGTTACACCTGCATCCATGTGTTGATCGAGAAAACGCTGTCGCATGACGGCCGTTGCCCCGGCCAGATCCTTGCGCGAGTTAATTCCGAGAATTTCGGTCGCATCGGAGACACACCAGGCGTGAACCTGGTTCAGATGAGGAAGAACATCTGGCAAATAATATTCCTTCTGGGCATTGCGCGGTTCGACTTTTTCGAGCGCTTCCAGAAGGGCTTTGTTGTCGAAAACGTATTCCGCGGAGTTGACCTCCCGAACTTGACGTTCTTCGTCGGAAGCATCGAGATGCTCTACAACCCGAGTCATTTCCCCAGACTCATTTCGAAGAACACGTCCGTATCCGGTGGGGTCATCCAACTTTGCCGAGAGGAGGGTTGCTTGCGCTCCCTTCTTTCGGTGAAGCTCGAGGAGGTCCCGGATCGTTTCGGCACGGATAAGCGGGGCGTCTCCGGTGAGAACGAGCACTTCCCCATCGTGACCGGCCAGTGCCTTCTTACAACAGAGAAGTGCATGCCCGGTACCGAGCCGTTCGCGCTGCTCGACGTAGGAGACATCGGAGCCGATCTCTTCGCGCACCCGGTCGGCCTGGAATCCAACGACAACGATGATATCGGATATTCCGGCTTCTCGAACGGCGGTAAGGACATGAGACAAGATGGGGGCACCCAGGATATCCTGAAGCACCTTCGGCTGTTCGGATTTCATCCGAACCCCTTTTCCGGCCGCCAAAATCACCGCTTTTGTCATCTGAAGAGACACTTTCCCTGCAAAAATAGGAATCGCGCTTGTTCGGTCAGTCCCGCTACCACACAGGCCCGACCCGGAGATATGCCGGAGGAGCGAAGAATATAGTGGATCAGGGGGGGGAAGTCAAGAGAGAGAGAGCCCCTTTCCCCTTTATCTTGACTTCAGGGGCGTGCAACTTAGAATCCTCTCTAGGATGGCCGAAACGATCACAAAAGAGATGGAAGCATTCCAATCCGCCCTCAAAGAATCGGGGTTGGCCGCGACCCGACAGAGGCTTCAATTAGCCGAAATCATCTTCTCGACCCACAAGCACTTCACCGCCGACGACCTGTATGAATGGGCCCGAAAAAGGGGATGGAAAATCGGCCGGGTCACCGCGTACCGGACGCTTAAAGTCATGGTAGATGCCAATCTAGTCGAAGAACGGCAATTCATGAAAGACAGAGTGGTGTACGAACACGTTTTTGGGCATCAACATCACGACCATATGGTCTGCACCTCCTGCGACTCGATCATCGAATTTGAGAGTGCGGCAATCGAAAAAGAACAGAACAAGCTCGCCAAAAAGTTTGGCTTCCAGATCACTTCTCACAGCCACACCCTCAAAGGGATCTGCAAAAAGTGCTCGTCTAAGAAGTAACCTCTTTCGGTTCCCGGAGAAATTGAATCGTATCGGCCGTAACCCGGATCTTGTTTCGTTTCTTCCCCTCTTCATCGACCCAACGGCTCTGCGTCAATTCCCCGGCGACAAAGACCTCTCTTCCCTTTTTAAGAAATTGAGCCGAGACCTCTCCGAGCCGACGCCACGCATTGACGTCGAGAAAAACGACCGACTCCCCTTCCTGCCCGTCCGCTTTTTGAAATTTCCGGCTCGTCGCGATCGTCAAATCGCAAACGGGAACCCCATTGGACGAATACCGGAGTTCTGGGTCGCGCACAAGCCGGCCGAGAATCATCACCGAGTTGAAATGAGCCATTCTAGTTTCTCCTCATCAATTCGGTATGTATTGGCAACTCTTGTGCCAGCCCCGTTTTGCGCAAAGAAGGTTACTTTTTGAAACAACCCTTTGCATTCAAGAGGTACCGTGATACATTTCGTGCGCCATTTTTTATTGAGGTTTTCGTGACTGAAGGACAGGAAGGCGCCAAGGTCAAAATCATCTGCCCGAGCTGTGGAGGATCGTTCAAAGGACGCCTTCCGGCAAAGCCCGCACGCGGAACCTGCCCCCGCTGTCAGAAAGATCTCGTTCTTCTTCCGACCGGAGCGGTCGATACGGAGACGAAGTTCCGGAAAAAGAAAGAAGAGGATGATAAGCCGACCGCCCGGAGCGTCCCGGCCGGGGCGACCCCTGCGGCTCCCCAACCCTTCCAACAACCGAAAACCCCGATGTTCCATCCAACCGGGGATGCGGGACCCTTACCAACCATCCCGGAAAAGGTAGAGGAAGAGCCTGTAAAGAAGAACGACTACCGCGCTGCGGTGGCGATCTTCGTAGCCGGATGGCTTCTGACCGGAGCGTTGAGCCTTCTCAAGGAAAAGCCCCAGATCGAAACGCTCGGCACGATCGGAAGTGCGGGGCTTTCTACACTTCAGGAAAAGATCTGCGGAGCACCGGCGCAAAAATAAAAGCAGCCGGAGGTTGTTGGCCGCAACCCCCGGCCGCCTGACGCTTAAATCCGCTTTGCCCAGTCAGCGGACAATTTTAGTCTTCCTGTTTTCGTGCCCGTTCGTCGAAACACTCCTGCACGATTTTGCGCACCATCTGAGAGACACCGGTCATCGCTTTCTGGATCTCTTTGGCGGTCGTCTCTGCAGCGAGTTCTTCAACCCTCTCTTGCAACCGACCGACAAGCATCTCAGTATCCCGATACTGGTCGAAGAGTTTGTTCAGCTCCTCTTCCCGGCCCGGCAGCGCGATGCTTCGGATCTGTTGGCGAAGGCGGGGCGAGTGGTGATATTCGTTCATCTGTTCGCGAATGATCTTTGCCACCTCTTCCCGGTCGACCTTTGGCGCGGCAACGGGAAGGTTCCCCATCTTCTCTTCGACGACCTTCTCGGCCATCTCGCGTGAGCAGC
>CAYRLD010000036.1:0-11839 GCA_964424925.1 uncultured Planctomycetales bacterium | reverse complement strand
TCTTCTTCTGGGGCTTTCGACCCGTTTTCGCATTCGTCAGAGAGGGTAAATCCTCCGGGCCTTTCCGTGCATTTTTATTCTGACGGTGTACACTATTTTCAGAATGAAGATTCTTTTTCTCCTGCTCCTTTTTGTACAACAGGAAGAGAGCATAAAACGATCAGCCAAGGCTCCCTATGCCCGTGCATGGGATATATGTGAGGGGGCGATCCGTCAAATTGAGAGTAATCCCCAAGAAGCGATCCTGCTTTTGACGGAAGTTCTGGGAAATAAAAAAGTAAAGAAGCGAGAGTGTCGACTTCGGTGGGAAATTGTGCCCGGAACCTACAGTCCCTGGCATGACTTTTTTCCTTATCAATACCGGGGGCGGGCTCGACAGAATCTGGCGGGAAAAACCGGGGATCGCGAAAAAGCGGTGGCTCTGTTACAAGGCGCCGAAAAGGATTTTCAGGAATCGATCCGTCGAGGCCTCAAGTCGAGCGAAACCTATTTAGAACAAGTTCAAAAAGAGATCCGCAAGCAGGAGAAAATTGATCCTCCAGAAGTTGATCTCGAACCTGGGTTTCGCAAAGAGTGGCGAAAGAGGTTGGACAACTCACAATTTCAAGATGCGAAGACGTTTGTTGTCTTGAAAGGTTCCTTTCTCTCCCCGGAGCGAAAGGCGTATTACCTTTCCGAAACGGACGGCGAATGTCGCCGTTTTCTCGTGGGTCAAACGAAACGCTTTCTGATTGAACTGGAAGGGGTTCTTCACCCACGGGATCTCAAGGGAGTGGATTCAAATGCTTTCCAAGAAAGGTTTCGCCTTCCCCAAAAGAGTGGGCTAACGATTCTTCTTCCCGAATACGATTGGTGTCTTTCTGTATTTCAGACGCTTGATCAATGGAGGGTGGGGGATCTCAGGCCCGACCTTTTTCTCGATCGGGCCCTAGAGGCGGTCCCTTTTCTTGAAAAAGGGGAGTCGCGCTGGTTTTTGAGCGTGGAGAGGTTGGCCCATACGTTTATTCGAGACGAAATCGACACTCTCGTGGAATCCTCCTTTGATCAAAAGAAAGCCGAGCGGGAACGACTTCTGGAAGAGATCGGGGCTTGGCAGAAGGAATGGACCCGGTTCGAAACCCGGCTCCAGAAAGTGGTTAGGGAGGCTTTTCGGAAAGAAATTCCCGATCGAGATTTTCAACCGCTTCTGGCAACCTTCCCTCGGGATCACGAAGATTTCGGAAAAGTGATGAGCCAACTACTTGACTGTATGGAGGTCGAGAATCCAGTACGCGCGATGATAGATCTGAAGAATACTCTTTTTGAAGTGCGCAAAGAGTGGAATCGACTGTCTTGGGAATCGCGGGTAGAAATTATTCGCGGACAGATCGCGGTTGCCGCTCTTCTCGGATTTCTTCATGGAGATTCGACCGGAGAGATTGTTCAGAAACTTCAGAAGAACCTGGGGATAGAGCTAAAAGAGTTGGGCGGTTCTTTTGAAGTAGATCACTTTGGCCCCAAAGTGCAACGCGTATTTGACCGATTACGGTAACCGCCGAAGACGAATCGACCCTGGATTATGTAAAGCACCTCCATAAACGTAGGAAGCACCGTTGGTCAGGTTGTCCGGGTCGATCGTAAACTTCTGCTTACCCAGCGTCGGGTGGGCCACAAGAAGGGTGTATATGGCAATATCGAGATTGCGCATGACCAGGGGGGTGTGAAAATCATCCCCCGTGATCTCAACTTCGGTCTCTTTTTTTCGACCCTCTTTAATAATCCAGTTCTCTCCCGCCTTCAGTTCGAGAATCTTCCCATAGGGGCGGAAAATAAGCTGCAAATCAATCGTGCCTCGATAAGCGGAAATCGCGGCATACTGTTCTGCAGTACGAGTCATTTTCAAATGAATCGATGGAAACCCACCTCCGAGACCTTTGAGGATCTTGCCAATCATCCCACACCAATGAGAAATCCGTGCCGCTTCTGATTTCTTCTGGATCCAGGCCGCTTTGGGCCATGGTTTCTTGGGAAGTCGATCGGTCTGATGGGAGAACCATCCGAGGACCTCTTCCATCTCTTCTTCTGGTATCTGCGCGAAGAGGCCGCGGCCTTCCTTGATCAATTCGGGGGAGGATTGATCGAATCCATAATAGTCGAACTTGGGTTGAAGTTGCCCAAAACGATCTTTCCAACTCTGTTTTTGTACCAGAGGGGGTGTCGGAGTAGGTGTGGGCGCAGAGGATTCTTTTGTTGGGAAGAAAAAGGGGAGGAGTCCTGCAATGCAAAGAAGGGAGAGGGCCGCAACCGGCCAGGGATTCTTTTTGATCTTTCGTCCCAGTCGGCGGAAGTTACTTACCGGCTTTGCAGAGACTTTTTGTCCCGAAATATACTTTTCCAAATCCAAGGCCATCTCTTCTGCGGATGTGTACCGGTTTGGTTTTTCTTTTTCCATCGCTTTGAGGATGATCGCTTCTACAGAAATAGGGATGGTGGGAAGAATTTTCCTGGGGGGTGTTGGTTCTTCGGAAATTACCTTTAGAAGAATCATGCCAATATCATCGCCTTCAAAAGGAGGTCGACCGGTGACCAGATTGTAAAAAGTAGCGCCGAGAGAATAGATGTCACTCTGGGCGTCGATCTGGTTCATTTTTCCCCGGGCCTGTTCCGGGGGCATGAAGAGTGGCGTGCCGAGGATGTTTCCGCTTGCCGATGCGCTGACATCCGGTTTCATGACCCGGGCGAGTCCAAAATCTGTGACGTACACTTCCTGGTCTGACCCGACGAGGATGTTTCCCGGTTTGATGTCGCGATGAATAATTTTGTGGGTATGCGCGAAGTCGACCGCGCGACAAATTTTCACAAAAGAAGGGAGGAGTTGTTCGAGAGAGAGTTCCACTTGGTCGATCGAGGGCCCGTCAATGTAGTGCATCACCAGAAAAAGTTGACCCTCTACATCACAGATTTCGTGAACACCGGCGATATTGGAGTGTTGTAGTTGGGCGAGCAGTTGAGCTTCCCGCTGAAATCGTCGGACCTTCTCCTCGTCCATGATGTGGAGAAATTTTAGAGCGACATATCGGCGTAGCTTTTCTTGCCACGCTTTGAAAACTTTTCCGCCCCCCCCTTCTCCCAGTTTTTCGACCAGGATAAAGTCCCCTAAGAGATTCTTTTCATCCAGGGCCGCTTCATCTACATCTTCTGGATAATCGGTTTCGACCTCATCGAGGTCCGATCCGAGACCGCTCATCATCTGGCTTTCTTGAAGAAGATCTCCCCCACAGAGAGGACAACTCATCCCTTTGACCTGGCTCGACTCGAACCGGCCTCCATCTTTCAAGCAGATTAGAAAGGATGTATCGGACATGTGGAAAAATTCTACCACAAACGGAGGGGGTCTGTATGGCCAGAAATGTCTTAGGAGAGTCGGGTTATGATCTCATCAAAGACTTCGTTCTCCTGTTTCTCCTCTTCCTGAAAGGGGACTTCTCCCAAAAAGGGGATTCCGGGAAGTCGGGAAAGTTCCTCGCGGTTTGTTTCGATCGTTTGTTCGTCTTCGCATTTCTCATGATGGTTGATCACCACGCCCGCAATCGGAAGGGCGTATTGTCGTGCCACGTGAATCGTCATGAGGGTATGGTTGAGTGTTCCGAGGCTCGGTCGGGTAACGATGACAAGAGGGAGCTCTAATTTTTTCGCTAAGTCGACTACGAAAAACTTTTTTCGAAGAGGAACAAGAAGGCCTCCGATCCCTTCGACGATCATGGTCGAATGGCGTTCTTTTAATTGATCCCAAGCGCGGTCTACGAGATTAAGGCGCTGCTCTTTTCCTTCTACTCTCGCGGCTACTTTGGGAGCGAGGGGCGTGTGGTAGCAGATGGGATTGATGAGGTCGAGGGGGTCTGGGTTCAAAACGCTATTTCGTAAGGCAACGGCATCTTCTGAAATCAGGGTTCCGTTCTGTTCCACCCCTCCGGTGGCAAAGGGTTTCATGACCCCGACATCGAGGCCTTTTTTGGTCAAGGCTTTGGCGATTCCAGTGGCCACTACGGTTTTCCCTACACCCGTATCTGTTCCTGTAATGAAGATCGATATCATGTGTCCTCCGGTGGGGTATCAGAGTTCTTTTCCATAGGTTCGTGCGGGCGGATTATAGGAACCTCTCTTTTTCAGTGTCAACAGGCAAGATTATTCCGTAGTCAGGTTCTATGGGCGAAAATGTCTTCTTTCTTTCCCTTCTCGTTGGGAAGAGTTGGTCCTACAATTGGTTTTTATATGTTTCAAACGAGTTTGAAAAAGGTGGTCGAAGGGGCCTCTCTCTCTCGAAAAGAAGCCAATATGGCGATGGGGGAGGTGATGGAGGGGCGTGTCTCTCCAACTCTATTAGCCTCTTTTCTTACTGCTTTACGCATAAAAGGGGAGACGGTCGCCGAGATTCTTGGGTCTGCCGAAGCGATGCGTAAAAGGGTTGTTTCGGTGAGAACGGGCCGCCTGAAAACGGTTCTCGATACGTGTGGAACGGGAGGGGATGGAAAAGGAACCTTCAATTTTTCCACAATGTCCGCGATTGTTGCTTCTGCCTGTGGGGTGCCTGTTGCAAAGCATGGAAATCGGGCGGCGAGTTCAAAGTGTGGAAGCAGTGATCTTCTTTCTGAACTCGGTGTCGAGGTCGAATTGGATAAACACCGAGCGGAAGCCTCCCTTCGGGAGAACGGGATTACCTATATGCATGCCCCCTCTTTTCATCCGGCCATGAAATTTGCTGGGCCGGTCCGCAAAGAGCTTGGATTCCGAACCATATTTAATCTCCTCGGGCCACTGTCCAATCCGGCTTCTGCTCATGTGCAAACCATTGGCGTTTTTCATCCAGACCTTGTTGACCTCTTCGCCCGTGTCTTAAAAGGGTTGGGTGTTCGCTCGGCGTTTACCTTCCACGGTGCCGGGGGGTTGGATGAGGTTTCCCTTCTTGGGCCGACAAGGGCGGCAAAGCTTCGTGGGGGGAAAGTATCCCGTGTTACGTTTTCTCCCTCCGGGGCCGGTTTGAAAAAAGCTCGGTTAAAAGATCTTTTGGGAGGGTCTCCCAAAAATAATGCGGAGATCGCTCGGAAGCTTCTTCGGGGAAAAAAAGATGCTTATCGGGATGGGGTCTGTTTTTCTACAGGAGTGGCTCTTTTGGCCGCCGACGTCGAAAAGACGGTTCGGGCAGGAGTGAAAAGAGCTCAAGAGGCGATCGATTCGGGAGACGCGCTGCGAAAGCTTGAATCATGGGCCGCATGGACGAGGAAGGGGTAACCGTGGCCAAGATCATGGAGCCCGATTATTGCATTAAGTGTGCCGGTTCTATGGAGAAAAAAGTCCCCAAGGGTGAATCACGCGAAAGGTCGATCTGTTCTGAATGCGGATATATTCACTATCTCGATCCAAAGATCGCTTGTGGCACGATCCCCGAATATGAAGGGAAGCTGGTTCTTATTCGGAGGAAAATCGATCCTCGTGCCGGATATTGGAGTTTTCCGTGTGGCTTTATGGAAATAGATGAAACCACAAGCGAGGCGGCTATTCGGGAAACCAAGGAAGAGACCGGGCTGGAAGTGAAGCTTCAAGATCATCTTGGGACCTATTCGTACACAAAGGGGTGGTGGGGCGGTTCTGTCGTGATCGTGGCGTATACGGCAACGATTCTATCTGATCCGATTCCCATAGCGGGGGATGATGCGGCGGAAGCTCGCTTCTTTTCCCCCTCTGAAATCCCCTGGGACGACCTCGCTTTTAAGAGCAGCACAGAGGCTCTTCGTGATTGGGGGCAAAGAAGTCGCAAGTCGTAGAGGGCTTCTTTTTGCACTAGGCATTGATTATTCATGAAAGATGGGGTACTCTAGATTTGATGCTCAAGATCAAAATTTGCGGCATCACGAATGTGGCCGACGCTCTCTTGGCTTCTGAGGAAGGGGCCGATTTTATCGGCTTGATTTTCGCCCCTAGCTCACGCCAGGTCGATATCAATGTCGCAAAAGAGGTCGTGTCGGAGATGCCGGAAGGGGTTGTTCCTGTAGGGGTTTTCCAGGATCAACCTGCCGAAGAGGTCCGCAATATTCTCACGACCTGTGGGATCCGTTTCGCCCAACTTCATGGGAATGAATCGGTCGATTATGCGGCTTCCCTCGGAGCTCATGTCATCAAGGCTTTTGATACCTATACAGATCAGACGTTGGAATCACTTCGTACGTACGATACGTACGCTTCTCTATTGGATATTCCGAAAGGAAATCTGGGGCGCTCTTCGGTGGACGTTCATTGGGCCACCTGTGCGAAGAAGTACGGGCGTGTCATACTGGCGGGCGGATTGACTCCGGACCGGGTTCGTGACCTGGTTCGAAGGGTTCGACCGTACGGTGTCGATGTCTGCAGTTTTATTGAACGGTCTCCTGGAAAGAAAGATCGGTCAAAGTTGCACGACTTTGTCCAAGCGGCACGTGAAGCCGAACAGCGTACCACCTCCTTTCGAGTGAATATTCGGTAACTTCTCGATCATGTCTAAAAAAACCTCCTGGCCCTGGCCCGATTCCCGTGGAAAGTTCGGTCCCTATGGGGGCAAGTTTGTTCCCGATACCTTGATGGCCAATCTGGCGGAACTGGAGCAGGCCTATTCAAAAGCCAAACGGGAGAAAAGTTTCCGGGACGAGTTTCACCACTACGCGCGTACCTATGCGGGTCGGCCAACCCCGCTGACTTATGCAGAGCGGTGGACCGATCGGATTGGCGGACCCGAGATCTGGCTCAAACGAGAAGATCTCAACCACACCGGTTCCCATAAATTGAACAATGTTTTAGGACAACTTCTTCTCGCCCGTCGTCTGGGCAAGAAGCGGATCATTGCCGAAACCGGAGCCGGGCAGCATGGGGTAGCGACCGCAACTGGATGTGCCCTTTTTGGGCTGCAATGTGTTGTCTATATGGGGGAAGAGGATTGCCATCGACAGGCTTTGAATGTCTATCGAATGGAACTACTCGGCGCGAAAGTGATTCCGGTTACGAGCGGAACACGTACTCTGAAAGATGCCATCAACGAAGCGATCCGGGATTGGGTTACGAACGTAGAAGATACCCATTATGTCATCGGTTCGGTTGTGGGGCCTCATCCCTATCCGGTCATGGTTCGTGATTTTCAATCCATTATCGGAAAGGAACTTCGAAAACAACTTCGCCCCCAAAAAGCGGATGCCATTGTTGCTTGTGTGGGAGGGGGTTCCAATGCGATGGGAATCTTTGCCGACTTCGTCCGAGATACAGATGTCCGACTTGTGGGTGTAGAAGCGGGAGGCCGCGGAGGGAAAGAAACGGCCGCCTCTGTCGGGAAAGGATCTCCCGGAATTCTACACGGAAGTATGAGTTATATTCTTCAGGACTCGTGGGGGCAGATTCTCGGAACGCATTCGGTTTCCGCAGGACTCGATTATCCGGGTGTCGGGCCCGAACACGCTCTTCTTGCCGACCAGGGGCGTGTGGAGTATGTGAGTATTTCGGACAAAGAAGCGCTGGCTGGCTTTCGACAATTATCCCGACAACAGGGAATTATTCCGGCGCTCGAATCCGCCCATGCCGTAGAAAAATTGGCCAAAAAAATGAAGAAAGGATCTGTTCTCGTGGTCTGTGTTTCCGGGCGAGGCGACAAAGATGTCGATATCGTGAAGGGCCTCGAATGAAAAAACTGATCCCATTTCTTACCGCTGGGTATCCCGGAACAAAACGGTGTGGTGAGTACCTCAAAGCCTGTGTAAATGGTGGCGCAGATGGAGTTGAGATTGGGATTCCTTTTAGCGACCCTCTTGCCGATGGGCCGGTGATCCAAGCGAGTTCTCAACAAGCACTTGAGAAGGGGGTTACCCTTACGGATGCATTTTCGCTCGCCCAAAAGGTTTCTTCCGTCCCGGTCTACTTTATGACCTATCTCAACCCTGTGTACCGGTATGGCGCTAAGAAATTTCTGTCTCGTTCGAAGAAGAGTGGGATTTCCGGTTTAATTATTCCTGATCTTCCCCCCGAAGAGGCGGGAACGGTCTTGCCAAAGGCTCCCCTTATATACCTCTGTTCTCCCACCTGTACGGAAAAGCGTATTGCGAAGATGGCTCGTGCGAGTCATGAGTGGATTTATCTCGTCGCTTTGCGAGGGGTCACCGGTGCTCGAAAAGGGCTTCCTTCTGACCTGACCTCCTTTGTAAAGAGGGTTCGAAGGTCGGCCAAAAAGCCGATCTATATGGGCTTTGGAATCTCCACACCGAAGGATGCCGCGCAAGCGGTTGCGCTGGTGGATGGGGTAATTGTCGGAAGTGCGATTCTCAAAAAAATGGCTGCGGGAGAAAAACCGGTTCAAATAGAAAAGTATATTCGTTCTCTTCGTCGGGCGATTGATTAAGAAAACGAATTAAGCGAAGAACGCGTCCTTCTTGGCTCCATACCCGTTGATAAACTCTTCTGCCGACATTCGCCGCTTATTCTGCGGTTGAAGTTCGAGTAGACCCACTTCTCCATCATTGCAGGCGACCCGAATCATCTCTTTATCGACGCTTAAAATGGTTCCGGGCCTTCGATCCGGCCTCTTTGAAGGAAGAGGTACCGCTTTGTGGATCTGAACTCGGTTTTTATTCCAAAGAGTAAAGGCAGAGGGGAAAGGTTGCAGGGCGCGAATAAAATCGTGGATCTTTTTTGAAGGTCTTCGCCAGTCGATTCGACCATCTTTTTTGTCAAACTTCTTTGCATAGGTCGCTTCCCGTTCTACCTGGGGGATTTCGATCGCTGTCCGTTTTACAACCTGATCAATCACTTCGAGAAGAAGGTCCGATCCCATATCGGAAAGGATCTCTTCCATTTCTGGTGTGTTTGCCTCTGCCGGAATTTCACAACGGGTCACGCCGAGAACCGGCCCGGCATCCATCTTTTCGGTTACTTTTAGAATGCATACCCCGGTGACCGCATCCCCTTTCATGATGGTCCGGGCGACAGGAGCCGGACCTCGGTATTTGGGAAGAAGAGAGGGGTGAATATTGAGGCAGTAATAGCGAGGCATTTGAAGAATGGTCGAAGGAAGTTTATTGCCATAGGCGACGACCACGATAATGTCGGGAGAGAGTGCTCGAAGAGCTCGAATAAACTCATAATCTTTCATGTCTTCTGGTTGATAGAGAAAGAGCTTATGTTCGAGAGCGACTTCTTTAATGGCACTCGGTTGAATCTGCAGGCCCCGTCCTTTTGGTTTGTCTGGCTTCGTGATGACAGCCAAAACCTTATGTTCTGAGGCGACCAACTTTTGCAATGCCGGCACGGCAAATTGTGACGTGCCCATAAAAACGATGTTCATATTACATGTGTCTCTTGTATTAAATTGTTCTTTTCAAATCGGTCAAACTGGAGAAGGTCAATATCAATCGTGGAGGCCTTTCCGTCCAGAAGTAATTCTGCCATGACGAGGCCTGTGGCCGGTGCATGCATAAAGCCGTGGCCGCTGAATCCAGCCGCAATGAAGTATCCGGGACGTTCGGGCAGAGCGCCAAGGATCGGATGATGGTCGGGGGTTACGCCGTATAATCCTCCCCAACTTGTCTGAATCGTTGCTTCTTCAAGGATGGGGGTTCGTTCCATCGCCAACTCAGCCATATGCTCTACGAAGGGATAGTCGACATTTTCATTGAAGCTGGATGGCTCCATCTTGTCCGCTTTTCCGATCAGGACCCCTCCTGACTCACTATGCATATAGATGCCGCTCGTGAAATCGACCGTCATCGGGATTGGATGATCGAGACCGTTTTGGATCGGCTCTGTTACGAAACATTGTCTTCGGATCGGGTCGACCGGAATAGAGAGGTCGAGCATGGTGCCAATCTTTCCCATCCACGCGCCAGCGGTGCAGACGACGGTCTCCGCCTCAAACGTGCCTTGCGTTGTTTCTACGCGGTTTCCATCAAAACCCGTGACGGTACATCCGAGGTGATAGTCAACCCCGGCCGCTTTCGATTTTTTATGATACCCCATGACATAATCAGCAGGGGGAGCATATCCATCACGATCGTGGAAGGAGCCTCCGATAATGTCCTCTGTCCTTATATAGGGGGCCATCTTTGCGATCTCTTCCGGGGAGAGAAGGCGGCTCTTTACTCCAAGGGCCTGCTGGAGAGAGACATTCTTGCGGAAAATGTCCATTTCAGATTCTTGGGTTGCCAGCCAGAGATAGCCTACCTGGAAGAAATCGACATCAATCCCCATCTCTTCTGGAAAAGCTTCAAAAGCGGGAATGGAATGTCGGGAAAGTTCGATGTTGATCTCACTTCCAAATTGAGCCCGAATTCCTCCGGCGGCTTTCGCGGTCGAGCCCATGCCCGGGTTGATCTCTTTTTCAAGAACAGCAATCCCGGTCGCCCCTCTCTTCGCCAGATGATAGGCGATCGAGGTCCCGATAATTCCAGCACCAATAATGATGGTTTTGTATCTCTTTTCCGGCATGGGTCCCGGTATTGTACGGACCCAGAGAGCGTGTGCAATGGGAAAAGGACTATTTTGCACCGGTTTGCTCTCTCTTTACAGGAAGGGGGGGGACCGATAGGATAGCCGCCCATGACGAGAAAAATTATCGAATCGGACAAAGCGCCCAAAGCGATCGGGGCGTACGCTCCTGCGGTCGACCTTGGGGACTTTGTTTTCCTCTCTGGTCAGATCCCCCTCGATCCAGAAACGATGGAGCTTGTTTCCGGGGATATCCGGGTAGAGACGGCCCGGGTTCTGGAAAACATGAAAGCGGTTCTGGAAGCGGCTGGATTGACCCCAGAGAATGTTGTCCGAACTACCGTATTTCTTACTGACCTGAATGATTTCGCCGTATTGAACGAAGTCTATGGTGAATTTTTCGGAGCTGCGCCCCCTGCGAGATCGACGATTCAGGTTTCCGCGCTGCCCAAGGGTGCCTCTGTTGAGATTGACGCGATCGCTCGACGGTAGCTTGTAAGGAGAAAACAGAATGGTTCCCCTATTCCTATTGTGTTTCGGAGCGATGTTCCCCTTTCAAGATTCTGATCGGGAGAAGGTCCATCGGTTTCGCGATGTGATTGTGATTGATGCCCCCGTTACGGTTGTTCAGACAGATCAGGGAAAAGGGGAGGTTCTCGAAAGCGGCAAAGACCTTTCTCTTGTGAAAGTTCCTTCCGGTAGTTCGAAGGTCGAAGTGACGGGGGAAAGTGGCGGGGCGAATCCATATGAATTGGACTCTTTGGACGAGATCGATTTCTCAGAAGGGATCAGTGTTACCGTTCAGGTATATGACGATGCGGTGGAAGTACAACGGAAGGAAGAGGACGAACCGGTAGCCGTAGTGATCTATATCGAAGAAGAAGGAAAAGAAGATCGCTTCTCTTCCGCTCTGGTGATTCGAAAAACAGGGAAAGTCCGGATTCCTCTCCCTCCTCGGGGGGTTGCTTATCTCTTTTCTGCTTCTGGAGGAGGGGTGGTTTATCATTCCCTCTCTTCCTCCTCTTCGGGGCGACTTTCGGACCAAGGGTTTCAGTCTGGGATCACGATCAGCGTGGGAGGCGTTTTTGGATTTGGAATGGAGGGTGAGAATATTTCCGATCTCACCACAATTCGGCAAGGTGAATTTTTCCCTCCCCAGTTTGAAGAGGCAACGCAAACCCTTACCCTGACCGAGGAATCCTACTCGCTCGCGAAGCTTCAAGTGGGGTTTAACCTGCTCGATTGGCTTCAAGTGGGGCTCTCCGGCTTGGCCGGAAATTTTGATGCGGAAGGAGTCTTGACCACCGAATTTGCAATAAATACGGGGAATGGGCAAAGCACACCGATCGACGTGGAGGGAAGCCTTATC
>CAYRLD010000035.1:0-11887 GCA_964424925.1 uncultured Planctomycetales bacterium | reverse complement strand
AAAGCCTGTTACCGCTTGATTGAAAAGCGGGCAGAAGCCTATTACGCCCAAGCACTTTTGAAAAGAACACCTGAAGCACTTCTCGAAACGACAAAACTTTATCCGAATAGTCTTGCCGCACAAAAAGCGGTTCTCAAAGCGATCGAACTGTATAAAAATTCTGGACGAGAAGGCGACCAAGCAAAGGCTCTTCGCGCCTTTCTTCGTGAATACCCAGAATCAGATGTCTCTCCTCAGGTTCATGTCACCTTGATTCTTTTCCTCGAAAAAAGAAAACAATATTCCTCCGCACTCTCTCTGCTTTCTCGTCTTGGGCGGTTGTGGCCGAATCAATCGGTACGTGTTGAAGAGAAAGAGGTCCCAGCCAGCTCTTTTGTAAAGCGACGCATGGCACTCGAAATTTATCAAAACACGGAACAGGGGGTGCGAAATATCCCTCTGGAAACACCACTGTCTTTGGCTTTGAGACATAAAGAAAAGCGCGCTGGGTCAGGGCTTCTTATCCAACCGGGAGGAGCGCGACCGGAATCAATTCGAAACTACACCTTTCTCCGATTTCGAAAGTCCCTTGTCGCTCTTCGCCTGAATGGAGAACGGTGGACTCTTTCCTTGGACAACCCCCTCCTGTTCAGTCACTTTCATGAACAAGAACTTCTCCTAGCAACATCGTCTTCTCTTCTACGAATTGATCCTAAAACCGGAAAGAAGTTATGGAGCCTTTCGTCTCCAGCTCCCATGAGAGAATTTTCTCTGATCGGCAGTCACATCTGCTTCTTTACATCCGATTACAAAGTGAACAATGCCAACATTTTAATGGCCGTCAATGCGGTCGAAGGAGATATCAGCTGGCAACAGGTTTTCACCGGAGACCCCTCTTCGGAAATTCATCGAGCCGGGGACCTTGCGCTTTTCGTAACTCGTTACCCACCGGTTCTCTTCGCTTACGACTCCGAAACAGGAGCCCCTGTCATAAAGAAAACCCTCTCCTCCGGGGGAGTATTACGAAAAGTGTTTCAGGCCAAACCTCAACAGGTAATTCTCTACTCCCCCCATCGATTCTTGGAAGCGTGGTCTCTTTCGGATGAAAAGCGATTATGGAAGGTCAATCTTGATCTCTTCTCCTCCCCCTTTCCTGTCGCATCGGGAAAAACGATCCATATTTTTGCACAGCGCCAAGGAAGAAACATTACTCTGGCTGCACGAGTGGACACAAAAACAGGGAAATTCGACCGTTTGGTCGAAAAGCCCTTTCTTGGAAATATCCAATATGCGGAGGCAGGGAGAGATCTCCTCTATGTCGTTTCTCTCGACAGACAAAATCGAAAGCTACTGATCTCCGGGATCAATCCGGATACGCTTGCAACGAATTGGACCGTTCGATATCCGGATTCAGAGGGAACCCCCCTACCACCAACCGTTTCAGGAGATCACCTCGTTTTTGTCCGGTTTTTGCGTGGTTCTAATGGCACCTTTTCTTATAAGCTGACCCTTCTTGATCGAGCAGGCAATCCCGTGCAGAATATATCGAGTCCTTTTCAGTACCAACGGCCTCCGGGTTATATTGTGGAGGAAGGGCGTGTCGCCCTGACCATAGATGCAGAAGTACATGTATACAAATAGAGGTACTCTTCTCGCGGGAATCGTGTTCACGCTTTCCCTCCTTCCTGGATCCGCTCATACACAAGATCAGGAGGGGGCTCACCCTACTCTTAAAAACTCATTCAAAGCCCAAGAACAATCCCCCAATGTCTTTAAGGGAGCTTTTGATCCCACCGTTCGCCGTGCGATTGACCAAGGTCTCGCCTATTTGGTTTCGCGACAAAACGCAAACGGGTCATGGACCAACCGTGTCGGATACAAACTGTACGACGATTATTATGGGGAAGAAGGAGACTCCACTGATGTAACCGCCATCGCTTGCATGGCTCTCGTCTCGGCAGGGAATGTTCCCGGTCGTGGACGGTATGGTGGTGCGGTTGACAAAGGGATCAATTTTCTCCTGAGTTGCGTACGGGATGAAGATGGATACATCACGAAAAATGGTTCTCGTATGTACAGTCACGCTTTTGCCACCCTATTCCTTGCCGAGATTTACGGAACCACGCAACGAAAAGATGTAAAAACGAAACTGAAAAGGGCCATTCAAATTCTTGTCTCTTCTCAAAATAGAGAAGGGGGGTGGCGTTACCAACCCATCCCGGTTGACGCCGACCTTTCGGTTACCGTCTCAACGTTACAGGCTCTCCGTGCTGCTCGAAATGTAGGAATTTCCGTTCCCATTCGAACTATTGAAAAAGCAGAGCGGTATGTAAAACAGTGTGCAACCCGTTTTGGTTTTACGTATCAATCGGCCACAAATTACAGTTTCAACGACACACGAATTTCTTACGCCCTAACGGCATGTGGAATTGTAAGTCTTTACAGTGCAGGAGAATACAACTCTCGAGAAATTCGAGATTCTCTCCGCGCCCTTCCTCGTCTTCGTCGGCGGTTGATCCCAGGAAAACTTCATTTCTATTACGGACACTACTACGCTTCCCAAGCGATGTATCTGGCCGGCAAAGAATATTGGGATCAATATTATCCCCGAACCAAATCCGACATCCTCCGCTTGCAAAAACCGGATGGCTCCTGGTCGGATGATGTGGGGCGGAACTATGCAACCGCAATGGCGTGCGTCATCCTTCAAATGTCGTGTGAATGGTTGCCAATCTTCCAGAAGTAGTTCCCCCGTGGTACACTTCTTTGCATGACCGCACTCCTAGAGACGCATGGGCTTACCCGGACCTTTGGGGATGTTACCGCTGTGAAAGATCTCCATTTATGCGTGGAAGAAGGAGATGTATATGGGTTCCTGGGGCTCAATGGTGCTGGGAAAACAACCACCATGCGAATGCTGCTCAATCTCATTCGCCCTAGTTCCGGAAGCGTCTCTATATTCGGAAAAGATTCCCGTTCTCATTTCACCTCCATCATGAAACAAGTAGGAGCCCTGATCGAACTTCCGGCGTATTACCCTTATCTTTCGGGATACAAAAATATGGATGTATACCGATGGTGGACCGGAGGTGTTCCCGTTGAAAGAATAAAGGAATGCTTAGAGATGGTCGGCTTGGAAGCACATATGCACCGAAAAGCCGAAACCTATTCACAGGGAATGAAACAGAGACTTGCGATCGCGATGGCCCTCCTCTCTTCTCCAAAACTCATTCTCTTGGATGAACCCTTGAATGGGCTCGATCCCCACGGGATCGAATCCATTCGGTTAATGATAGAACATCTCAATCGAAAAGAAGGGGTTACCTTTCTCATTTCAAGCCACCTTCTTCATGAAGTAGAAATGTCCTGTAATCGCGTTGGAATCATAAAACAAGGCGAATTAGTGATTCAAGATACTGTAAAAAATCTCCTCGCAAACACAGCCGGCTCCGTACATATTGAAGCTCAACCGGAAGAAACCGCGCTCACCCTTCTGGCAAAATGGGGAAAAGCGAAACGTTCTTCCGAAAGAGGGGGGATTGAGTTCCACGGAAAACCGGAAGACTTTGCGGCCATCAATGCGGATTTAGTCAAAAACAACATTCAAGTTTCCGAATTCGCCCCGCAACGCCTGACTCTGGAAAAGTTTTTTCTTTCGAGGTAAAGATGGAAGCCGTTTTAGCGGTCGGAAGTACAAGCACGCTCCTTCCTTCTCTGCTTGTCGGAGGAATGGCCATTATTTTCACTCTCGGCCTCATCGCATTTTTTCGCGGAAGTGTAGCGATCCTCCGACTCACCTGGGCTGAAACGATCAAGATCACTTCCCATCCCTTTTTGTACGTATCGATCGGAATTCTTATTACCGCCACTCTTTTGGCAGCGCACTTCCAACCCCTTCTCACCGGACGAAAAGAGTCTGAATGGTCTACGTTTAATTCCTACCAACTCTTTGCTTACGGGGCGAAATTTGGGGCTATGGTCGCTTCCTATATTTTGGTTAGTTTTTCCAGCCTTCTATTCGCAGGAGAATTTGATCGGGGAACGATTAAACTTCTTCTCACCCGACCCCTCCTGAGGAGGGAGGTTTTCTTAAGTAAAGTCGCGATCTCTTTTGCGCTTTCCCTCTTCCTGTACGGTGTCGTTCTATATGTGAGTTATGTATATGCCGTCTGGAGAGGAGATCTCGGACCCGTGTGGGATACACACCAGTATCTTATTATGCGCAGCGAAGCCTCTCTTCAAAGTGACTTTTGGAATACACTTCCGATCGCGTACCTTCCCCTTCTCACCTCATGCTTCCTGGGCATTCTCGTTTCCAACCTGATTGATTCCTCAGGGTTTGCGGTTCTTATCGCATTTGTCATCTTCCTCCTTCTCAACTTTGTCTCCACTTTTCTCGGGGAATCCCAACAGATGAATTTTTTCACCTATTACCGGGGAGATGGATTTGACATCCTCCGAGCCCATTCGGAAGGATTTGGGGATACCCTAGGATATGGAGGAAAAACACCCCCAAAAGAGTGGTTTGCCGGGAAAGGCCTTCTTTTACCCCTCTGGGTTCGTGTTCCCCTTGTTTCGATGGCCGCCCTGATTCTCCCCGCTTGGCTCGTATTTCGGTCCAAAAACATTCACGCTTGATCTCCTTGATGCGACGTCGGTGAGAGCGATATAATCCCGGACCTCATGACTACTTTACCCGCAACCTTGAAACCAGAATTGATTCACTGCAATCTGAAGGCAGGAAGCAAGGAGGAATCCCTCCGCGAACTTGTTCAGGTTCTTGCCGCACACGAACCCTCTATTGTCATTGAGGAAATCCTGCAGGCTCTCGATGACCGGGAAAGGAAAGGCCCCTTCTCGATTGCAAAGGGCGTCGCCTTTCCTCATGCTCGAACAGAAGGAGTCCAAGAATTTACGATTGTCATCGGAACCAAGCCGGGAGGGCTCGATTTCCGGGCTCCCGATGGACAGGGTGTTCACGTGGTAATCCTCTTCGTGATCCCAAAAAAACACTCTAATCTTTACCTTCGAACTTTGGCCTGGTTTCTCAATTTTTTCCGCAACGAAAGCAAAACGGAACAAGTGGCCGCTTTCCAATCGCCGGAAGAAGTTGTTTCCGCTTTTGGGGGAGAAACGTCCCAAAGGAAAAACCTAATTTTTCAAAAATGTTCCGTTACCGTTACCCAAGAGACCCCTCTTCGGTCAGTTTTGAAACTATTTGCAGAAAATCGATTGGAAGCGATCCCGGTCATTACCCAGGAACAGACTCTCCTAGGCGAAATCACCCTAAAATCTCTTTTCCAAAAACCTCCTCTTGCCGGAATGACCAGCCCGGAAGAATTATTACAGGCGCACGGAAACAGCTCTATTGAAGAGTTCATCACCACAGATCATTATCTGGAAGTGGAAGCTGATCAAAATCCCGCCCACATTGCAGAAAAACTAACCGCCCAAAACAAACAACGAGCATATTGGGTTAAGGACAACCAACTTGGGGGAGTGGCAACACTGCCCGACCTTTTTGCCCGTTGCTGGAATAAGGAGTAAAGGGTCTCATGGCGGAAAATGATCCATCCCCTGGGTTAACCCATTACCAGAAAGGGGCGGCCGCCTTCCAAGAAGGAAATCAGGAAGAAGCCCTGGAACATTTCCAAAAAACAATAGAGGTGGATCCGACTTTTTACCGCGGATGGGCATACTTAGGCATGGTGTACAATCAACAGAACCGGGTTGATGAAGCCATTTCTGCCTACCGAAAATGCATCGAGGTCGAACCCGGTTATCACAAAGCCTATAACAACATCGGGGAGTTGTACCGAAGAAAAGGCTTACTCGATTACGCAGCGATGGTTTTTAAAATGGCAACTGAACTGCAGCCGAAACATTCCCATTACAATTACAACCTCGGAATCACGTATCAGGAAATCGGAATGTTGCCACAGGCAGAAATCGCCATGACGGCGGCTTTCGATCTAGATGAAAGTGATATCGATATCGCAACGGAACTCGCACAAATACAATTTCACCTAGAAAAATATGAAACGGCAGCAGAGACGTTAAACCGATTCCTCAACGTACAGTCGGAGCATGACCGGGCACCTGAAATTCAAGCCCGTTTAAGCATGCTCAAGCGCAAAATAGATGAAAAGGAACTAAAAAAAGGGACCGCTGTTGATGACAATACAATCGAATAAACGGCTTCAAATCGGATGCGTTCCCTTTCTCAACGCCAAACCCCTCTTGGAAGGTTTGGATGCAGAGATCACCCTTCTTCCTCCCAACCCCCTTGCGGCTAAATTTCGAGAAGGAGAGTTCGATGCCGCCCTCCTTCCTTCTATTGAAGCACTTCGAGAAGGGTATGAAATCTTACCGGGCATATCGATTTCATCCGAAGGAAAAACAGAGAGCGTTCGATTACATCATCGAACCCCTATCTCAAAAATAAAAACGGTTGCCCTCGACGAAAATTCCCGGACTTCAAATGCCTTACTCCGAATCCTTCTCGAAATAAAACATAATCTCTTCCCTTCTTATGTAACCTGGAACCCCTCCTTCTCTCCCCTGCCCGATGTGGATGCAGCACTCACAATCGGAGACATTTCTTTCCAAGAATACGGACTTCCTTTCCTCGACTTAGGAAGTGAGTGGAAAGAATTTACGGGGAAGCCTTTTGTTTATGCTGTATGGGTCTGCCGCAAAGAAGATCCAAGAAGAGATCAACTGCAGAAGGTTCTCGCTGAAGCATATGAAAGAGGAAAAAATGTGATCCCCTCTATTGCGAAAAGAGAATCTTCCCGGTTGGGCGTCTCAGAAGAATATTGCATCGCTTACCTTACGGACTTTATCTCCTTCTCCTTCGGTACGAAGGAACAGGCCGCCCTTCGCGAATTTGACTTGTATGCTCGCCAAATCGAGGTTCTGACATGAAAACCGAAACCCTTATCCAGAAATGCTCGACAGAAGAGCGCCTGACGGAAGAAGAGGCTCTCTTTTTATTTGAAGAAGGTGACTTGGTTTCTTTGGGAGAAGGGGCTAATGCGCAAAGATGGAAACTTCACCCCGAACCAAATGTTAGTTATATCGTGGATCGAAACATCAACTATACTAACTCCTGCATTACCTATTGTAGTTTCTGCGCATTTTACCGCCCCCCCGGACATCCAGAAGAATACACACTCACCCATGAGGCTCTGGGAAAGAAGATCCGAGAGTTGAAAGAAGGGGGAGGAATTCAGGTCCTTCTACAGGGAGGTCATCATCCCACTTTAAAATTGGATTGGTATGAAGATATGCTCCAGTACATCAAAGGGCATGATGTACATATACATGGATTCTCACCCTCAGAAATTCAGCATTTCGCGCTCATTAACAAAACGAATCTATCCGAGGTTCTTTCTCGACTTCGAAAAGCCGGACTTGATTCTATTCCAGGAGGAGGGGGAGAGATCTTGGTCGACCGTGTTCGAAAAGAGATCAGCCCAAAAAAGCTGATGACCGATGGGTGGATCGAGGTCATGGAAGAAGCTCATAAAATCGGGATGAAAACAACCTGTACGATGATGTACGGCCACGTAGAAACCGACAAAGAACGCGTGGAACATCTCCGCCTTCTTCGAGAACAACAGGACCGGGCCATCAAACGTAACAACGGCGGAGGATATACAGCGTTCATCTGTTGGAGTTTGCAAACCGAAAATACAGAATTAGACCATTTACCTCCAACCGGAGGGCATGATTACCTGCGCACCCTGGCGATTGCGCGAATGTACCTCGATAACATCCCTAATATCCAATCGAGTTGGGTCACACAAGGGGATAAGATTGGCCAGATGGCCCTTCTCTACGGAGCGAATGATATGGGATCCACCATGATGGAGGAAAATGTTGTTCGTCAAGCGGGAGCGGAATATCGAATGTCGGAAAACCGGATTCGGAAAATAATTACCGATCTAAACCTAACCCCACGTCGCAGAAACATGTATTACGAACTCATAGAGTCGTAGAGGCAGGATCTCCCGTTACATCTTTTTTCACGTCCGCCCGATGGAAATCCCGATCCTGCCAAATTCGTTTATATCGCAGGACAAACTTGTGTAACTCTTTGCCCGGCTCTTTTTCTTCCAATTCACGCAGATAAGAGAAAGAACGAGAGGCTGTTTGATCATCTGAAAGATATATAGCAAGCGCTCCCATTTGATATACCGCGCGATAATGAGCGACCCCTTTGATCTCTACTTCAAAAGCACGTCGAAAATATTCTAAAGCCGCTTTTCGCCATGTGAGTTCCCTCCCGCCCTGCTTTAACTGACCGGAAAGTTGCGCCGCTTTCAGCGCGTAGGTTCCCAGTCGGGCCGATTCAATTGGATTCGACTGAGGGTCCGCATTAAAGATCATCGTGGAAGAGTGAATGGCCAACTTCAAACAAACAATGGCATCCTCCATCGACCGAGGAAACAATTGAATCTTTTCCGCTTCCTTCGAAAGCGTCAACCTTGCCGGACGCATTCTCTGCAAAAGTTCGATCACGGAAACGTGAGGTTCCCATGAAACCGAGGGGCGCTCGGTTATAAACCTGGATTCTTCATTCGATGCAAAAGCACATTCCGGGCAGACGATAACTTCCACCCGAAGAACATCACCAAACAACCCGGAAGCGTCTTCCGGTTCATAAATCGGGATATCAAAATATTCATCCCAACGCTCTACCTGCCCCCGGACAGTGGGGTAAAGGCGTCTCCATTCAAAAGGGGTTCCACAGAAGCGGCAGGTGTACGCTTTCTTATAAAATAATTCGCGACGTTTCTTTTCGGCCATCTATTCAATTATACACCCCCCGGATTCTCTTCCCAAACGGATTTGATTTCGGGGCCGATTCTTGACTCACTTGGAGGCAGGTCGTAGTCTGTCGATCAGGTCAAAACCCAAAAACAAGGTGGCGTAGCCAAGTGGCCTAAGGCGGGAGTTTGCAAAACTCCTATTCGCCGGTTCAAATCCGGCCGCCACCTCCCTTTTTCCTAAAGAAGGCCGAGTGGCGGAACTGGCAGACGCAAGGGACTTAAAATCCTTTGGACCTAACGGTCCGTGCGGGTTCGACCCCCGCCTCGGCCACCATTCTTTCTTTTTAAGAACGGCGTCTGATGCGCGGTTCGATAATAAAGGAGGGAGATTTCAGAGGGGGAAGAGAAAGGCCGCTCAAATCGTCTAACCCTTTTTCCTGTCTTCCTTTTCCTTCCACGAGATCTGCCGATTGCGCTTCCATATCAAACTCATCATTAAGCCTCTGAAGAACAGGTTTCATCCATTTAGAAGAAAACCGTATCCCCAATTTCAACCCAGCCATCCCGTGTAAAAACATCGCATGGCCCTGTTGCCCTAGACCGGCAATAAGAACAGGAGCCCGGGAAGCCAGAGGAGAGCTGAGAAGCAGAGAGGTAATCACAGGAACGGGTTGGATCTTTCCACTCACCGAAAGAGTATCACTAAGACGATTGACGTAAGATCTACGGGCCTCTGGAATCCAGAGGGGAGGGGCTGTACGGTGATCCGCCCCTTCCCAATATCGAAGAAACAGATCGATCCCATAATCGTGTAACGCAGAAACCACCATTAAGCGAACATCACAGGACCGCTGTAACTTTGGCAAAAATCGAACGGCTTCTTTTTCATTCCGCGCAACGACTAGTCCCGCTCCCCGATATTTTCGTAAGGGTAAACAAGCCGACTCTTGGATCAATTTACGAGGAAACCCGTTTAGAAATTCTTTATCGGCTCCGACAAGCAGGGGGTCCACAGCACATCCAGAGAGGATAACGGAAGACTTCACACTCCGAGAAGAGGGCGCTTTCGCTTTTTTCTTCCCTTTTGTTTTGGATTTCGCCTTCGCTTTCTTCTTCTTTTTTATCGCCATACAATGTGAAGATAACACCGAGGCCCTTCTCTTTCCACCCTTCCCCATTCTCAATGAATTCAAATTTGCCCTTGACATAAATCGAGTCAAGGCGTATAAACCGTCCCCGAGGTGGCGGGGTGACCTGTGTTAGGGGTGAGTGAGCCCCAAAAAGGAGATCATATGGTTACCCAAAGTGAAATTGCTCGGCAATTGGGTTTGGATGTTTCGTCTGTAAACAAGATTCTCAACCGCCGAAGTGGACCCGTTTTTCGTAACGAAACGGTAGAACGAGTTTTCGATGTAGCTCAAAGAATGGGCTATAACCTCGACAAACTCAAACACCATCACCGACGAGAACACCCCCGTCGTCCCATGAAAGTAGAAGCGGAGCTTTCTATTTACAAAAAGGATGGGGACCTGTTTGATCGTGGTTCTGCGAAAATCACGGACCTTTCCCTTTCCGGAGCGATGGTGTCGGAGGTTCTACTCCCGCAGAATGCATTGCCTGTCGATCCGTTTTTCGTCCGTCTTAACCCGCGAAATCGCCCCCTCAATGAAATTGAGCTAAAGGGTGAAATCGTCCGAATGGACAACAAGGGGCGAATGAAATACGGAATTCGGTTCCTCCCAATGGAAAAAGAGGACATAAAGCACCTGAAAAAGGCGATTGCAAGCTAGTCGGAAAAAGTAGCCAACTTCAGCCTCTCGTGTCATAGTCGCCAAAAGTCCATGACACGGAAATATGCCCTATATGCACTGGCCATCATCTTTTTCGGAAATTTTCTAAATTACCTCGACAGGATGTTGGTCAGTGCGCTGGAGAAGCCGGTCAGTCAGGCTCTCCAGCTAACGGGTGTAGAATTTGGCCTCCTTTGGACGCTCTTCACCTTCGGGTATATTCTCTCCGCCCCTTTTGTCGGATTTTTTACCGATCGGTATCGACGAACGCTCATTCTTGCCATCTGTATTTTCATCTTGAGTGGAGCAACCATCCTGTGTGGCCTCGCGCAAAGCAAGACCATCCTGTATCTTTCGCGATTTCTGATCGGGCTGGGCGAAGCGGGTTGTTTGATTATCGGCCCCACCCTCATTTCTGATTTTTTTCTTCGGAAGTATCGCGGACGAGTTCTCTCCATTTTCTACCTTGGACTCCCTCTCGGGGGAACCGCGGCCTATGTACTTGGAGGCTTCTTCGAAAAATTCGGTTCTTGGAGAGAAGCCTTTATTTATGCGGGAATTCCCGGGATCCTCCTCGCCGTTTTTGTCGGGCTTCTAAAAGAACCCAAAAGAGGAAAGGGCGAAGGGGAAGAAGCCACACAAAAGATGCGCGGCCTCAAGCCTTACGTTGAATTACTGCGAACCAAAACGTTGATGTACATCATCTTTGCCGAAGCCTTCGCTGTTATTGTCATTGTGCCCATCCTCCATTTTGGGAAGGGTTTCTTTGAGGAATCCCGAGGTCTGGACCCTCTTCAAGCTTCTCTTATTTTAGGCGTCATTGCTCTTATTGCGGGTGTTGTTGGAAACCTCCTCTCCGGTGTTCTAGGAGACTTACTTTCTAAGAAAATGAGTGGGGCATACGCCTTCATTGCAGGAGTTTGTTATTTACTCGGGATCCCTTTCCTGATTGGAAGTTTCTTTGTGTCCTCCGATTGGCTCTTTTTCACGATGCTCGGAATGGGATGCCTCTTCTATTTCATGTGCATGCCTGCTGTGAATACGCAGATCGCCAACGTAACCCACCCAAATCAACGTGCCATGGCGTTCGCTTTGGCGATCTTTGTGCTGCACCTTCTTGGGGATATGGTGACACCCCCCGTTTTTGGAATCGTAAGTGACTCTCTTACACGAAAATATGACCCTGTAGAGGTTCAAAAAGTGCGGGTAATTCTTCCGGAAGATTCCTTGGCGAAAGGGGAGTTAAAACGATTTCAAATTCAGTACAAATCGTATGAAGACGAAGACAAGCGGCCCTCCAAAGCAAAAGGCCCCGGACGAGAACAGTGGCAAAATGTGCCG
>CAYRLD010000034.1:0-11982 GCA_964424925.1 uncultured Planctomycetales bacterium | reverse complement strand
TTCTTTTTTCCGCCACCCCGATATCGAGCAATGAGGTTTCCCCGCCCCGGAGCAGATTCGAAAATTTGACTCTCCATACCCTGCGCCGCGAGAAACTCTTTCACCTGAAGAAGAAGAACGGTTTCTCTTCCTCCCCGCGCTCCCGGTGAACTGGTGGTATCGATTTGAATCATTTTCTGAAGGAGTGTTACTGCGGACTCTCCTTCTTTTTTCCAAGCAACCTCCCCGGTGGGACGCTGCGGAAGAGCACACCCGACCAGGAAGAGAAAAAGAAGGGAGAGGACTTGGAGATTTAGACCCACCGAGACATCTCCTGCATCATTTTCCGAAGCGTCATCCGGTCCGCCCCTTTAATTCCCATCTCTTTCGCCCGCTTCCGAAGCTCTGCAATAGTAGGGGGCCGCTTTCCCAGGGAATAAATACGATCGAGCCGTTCCACTTCTCGATCTTCGATCGCCCTTTCGAAAGGGGAAACATCTTCCGTGTTCCGGAAGACCTTGTACCCATCCTGCATAAAATCCATAAGATTTCGCGCCCCCTTCATTAAGGCATACGGGCGAATCACAGAGAGGGTGAGCCCAATGGAACGGTACCTGGAGAGCATATGAAAGGTTCGGAGTGATTTTACGATCAATTCGATCTGTTCTTTCCGCTCGTTGTATACATCCGTGAGATAGTACGCTTCCTCATACTCATCTTCGGAGAATTTATCTCCCACCCCCATTTGGTGAAGCTTCGAAACCATCAAAATATCGAGTTCTTCGGAAAGATCATTTAAGTCGACCAGTTTGGCAAGATGATTAACAAGAGAAGCCCCTAGCTTCCCTTTAAACTTCTCGTAGACCTTCTTGAATCCATCATTGCGTTGGGTGACATCCTTTGTCGTATAGACCTCCTGTAGGAAAAATTGTGTGATTTCCCGATAGATCTCTTTCTCTAGGAAATCTCCATACGTTCCCTTCAATCGATTCACTTGGAATCGAATCAGAGCCTTGTACAGTTTTGGATATTTTTTAGTAGGCATTCTGGAGAACTTTCAAAAGGTCTCCCGCATCGGCAGGAATGGGATTATAAATCATCGACGCATCTCCTTCCGCATACTCCGCTACCGCGGGTAACTTCTCCTGGGGAACATCTACTTCTCGTAGCGTAGTGGGAAGACCACAGTCCTGGGCCAACTTGGTAAGACGGTCGGGCATCTCGTTCGAAACCGTGGGATGAGGACCGGTCAAATTAAACCGAACCCCATGCGGCAGTATGATCGAATTTGCCAACCCGTGATGCAGACCGCACAGGACGCCCAATCCATGAGAACAAGCGTGAACAACACCAACCCCGGCACTCGAAAATGCGGCTCCCGCCGCGGTAGAGGCGAAGAGCATCTGAGAACGCGCCTCAACATTATCCCCTTCCCGAACAGCAACCGGAAGCCACTCAAAAATAGATTGAACCGCATGGAGAGCGAGCGCATCTGTTAAGGGGCCAGAATTAGCCGAAAGTAACGCTTCCACCGCGTGCGTTAATGCATCCATCCCGGTCGCTGCGGTTAATTTTGGAGGAAGGGTCAACGTCACTTCGGGGTCCAAGAGCGCGATATCTGCCGCTAGATATTCACTTTCAAAAAAGAGCTTCTGTTGAATAGACATATCCTTCAAAGCGGCCACACGGGAAACTTCGCTTCCTGTTCCTGCCGTTGTTGGAATCACAACAAACGGGGAAAGGCGGGAGGGAAGAACCCCCACCCCTTGGTGCTCTTCCAGTTTCCCCCCGAGCGTAAAGACGATATTAGCCCCTTTCGCGGTATCGATCACACTCCCCCCTCCAAGAGCGAGTAGCCCGTCCGCATTTTTAGCTTTCATCTCGGAGGCAATACGCTCCGCGGTCTCGAGATCTCCATCAGGAGGCACTTCCAGAAAAAGGCCAGACGGAGAAAGAGATTTCATTACCCTCTCCACCACCCCGGCCTGCGCCAACCCCTCATCAGCAACCACATAGGGACGTTCTATTCCAACGCGCCCAAGAACATCAGACGCCTGAGACGCACCCCCACATTGATAGACAACACGGGTTGGCGTAATGAATTCCAGGTATTTATCTTGCATCTTTCCCTCGAAATATTTAGACTAGAAAACAATAACGCACTGCGTCATTCAAAGCAATGGATTTATTAAGCACACGAGTAAACGGACACGAAATTATCTACCGCACAGCGGGAACGAGGGTCAACACGCCCTTGGTTCTGTTGCACGGATGGGGAGCGTCCAGTCTTTACTGGGAAAGGGCCTGCGAAGACCTTCTTCTGCACCACCATTGCATCATGCCAGACCTTCCCGGTTTCGGTCTTTCGGAAAAACCTCGTATTGACTACTCCCTGGATAACCTAACAACCCTTTTTGAAGGCTTTTTAGATCGTCTCGAATTGGATCAGATTGACCTGGTAGGTCATTCCATGGGAAGCCTCATCGCTATTCGTGCCGCGGTACGAAATCCGGATCGAATTCGCCGCCTTTGTGTGATTAACCCACCTCTTCGGGGATGGGAAGCGCTTTCCGCTTTTCACCGATTTTCGCTCACCCCGGGTATTCGGTGCCTGATGCACCTCATAATGAAAACCCCTTTCGGGCGGAAATGGATCGCAAAAGATTTTACCGTCGAAACGGAATTAAAACGGGAATATATCGACGATCTTGGTCGCCCCACTTATCGCGCGGGGATCCAATCGATCCTATCCCTGGTCGACGCAGATTCTGTTCCTTTGATCCGAAAATGTAAAATGCCGGTCCTTCTTGTCGGCACAGATAAAGATCAGGTCATTGCCCCTTCTCAAAAAGATCTCTATCCGACAGGAGATAACTTTCAATCCGTTCTCATTAACGATGCGGGCCATATTCCGATGGTGGAAAAACCGGAAGAGTTTACCCAAGCACTCTCTTCCTTCCTCATCCCCTCCCCCGCATCGATTTCCTCCTGATCCACCCCCATGGGTGAGCGAATACCGAGCCCGTTTCGGGCCCGAATGATCGAAAAGAAGATCGCAAAAGAGATCCGGGTTAATGGAATTTTGTACCACTATTGGGACAAAGGGGAAGGTCCTCCTCTTCTCATGTTGCACGGGTTTGGAGGGTCTGCCTACGACTGGCACACCTACATTGATGTTTTCGCCGATGCGGGCTACCGGGTAATCGTTCCCGATATACCCGGATCTGGATATAGCGATCGGCCGGAAAACCTAGATTATTCTATTCCGGGCCTCGTGAAATGTATCCTCGAATTTACGGACGCATTAAACCTTCCTCCATTTCATTTAATGGGAAGTTCTTTTGGGGGAGGGATGGCTTTACGAATTGCGGTCAACCACCCGCAAAAAGTATCTCGAATGATTCTGTTTGATCCCGCGGCGATCGCTCAGAAAATTCCGGTCCATGTCCGGGTTCTCCGTTGGCCGATCGTGAATAAACTTGCGACTCGAATTCCACCTCGCACTTTTATCGTGGGACGCCTTATGAAAGATATGTATTTCGATCACTCGAAAATTGACCGAGAAGCGATCAAGGAGTACGCCTACGAACATAATTTTCCGGGGGGTGATCAGGCCATGGAAAAAATCGCCCAATCACTCGATATGGAAGAAGTTCGCTCTTTTAGCGAGCGATTGCGTGAAATCACCCTCCCCACCTTGATTTTCTGGGGAAAAGAGGACTCCATTATCTTTTTTGAAGGGGGAAAAGAACTTCATTCCAGAATCGCCGGATCCCTCTTTCGAGCTTTTTCAAATTGCGGCCACTGCCCCCACATAGAATATCCAGAAGAAACGGTAAGAGAGTCTCTTCATTTTCTAACCTCTACCCCACCTTCTCTTCCCTAAGAAATAAAGGAAACCCTTGATGGGCATAAAAGGTTCACTCGAGCCCTCTGCGCAAAAGATAAACACATTACTGTTTGATCTGGATGGAACCTTGATCGATATGCGCCCCAGAGGACTTCGCGTTCGATTTATGAGCCGAGCCCTCCTCCGATATGCAGGGGCGATCCCCTTTTGGAAAATACCGACCGCTTTTTCCAAAGCGATGCAGGACCTTCAGAACAATACTTCTTCTATCACGAACTACAAAACCTTCCTGAACACCCTCTCTTCTTATGCGAAATCGGATCCCCAGGAGATCGAGCGGAGAACCCGACTACTTATTTCCAAAGATTTTGCCCGATTCTCCTCTTCCTTTATTTCCAGACCCGGAGCAAAGGAGACGGTCGATCTGGGAAACAGGCTTGGATACAAGCTCGTACTCGCGACAAACCCGGTTTGGCCTTTACAAGCGATCCAGTTTCGTGCCACCTGGGGAGGGATTCAAACCGACTCTTTTGACTTTATTAGTCACAGTGAAATCATGAACCGGGCGAAACCGAGTCCGGAATATTATGAACAATTGCTTCAAAAAATAGAGATTCCGGCAGAAAACTGCCTCATGATCGGAAACGACCCCCATAAAGACCTACCCGCACGAGAAGCCGGAATCCGCACATTCCTCGTAGAAAAGCCCGAGACGGAAAAAAACTGGGATATAATATGCAAGGACCCTCGTCTAAACGGTTGGGGAAGCCTTTTCGACTTACAGGAATGGATGAAAGAACACGCACCCAATCCTGTACCAGAGAAATAGGAGACAAAGAGAGAATCTCCGTGGAGAAACTCTCTTCCATATAAGAGGAAACCGAGAGACACAATGATTCGGCTCGCGTGGAAAAACCTGGTTCAAGACAAGATGAGACTTGTCGTCACGATGATGGGAATCGTCTTCGCCGTCGCTTTGATGATGGTCCAGAGTGGAATCTACTTCGGATTTACCAGCAATGTGAGCGGGCGAATCGATAACTGCCCTGCCGACGTATGGATTATGGTAGAGGGAGCATTTAACGCCGACACCGCACGCCCCTTTCCGCAGGAAGTCGCCCACAGAATAGAATCGATTCCCGGAATCGAATGGGCGGAGAAATTGACAAGAGGATTCGCCTTCTTACGCATGGCCGACGGTGGGTCGAGTTGGGCGATTGTGTTCGGATTTGATCCTGATTCGGGAATTGGTGGCCCCAAAGAGATGGTTCGAGGGTCCATCCTAGACCTTCGAAAACCGGACTCTTTCATTGTAGACGAATCGACTCTCGCACTTCTAAAAGGGGCCTCCATCGGCGACAAACTTGAAAATTTTGACAAAAAAATGGAAATCGTCGGAATCTGCCGGGGACATAAATCACCCAACACCTACCCCGTTCTTTTTGCCTCAAACAAAACGATGCAGAAACATTCGGTGCGAATGGACAACAGTGTTGTCTATGTCGTAGCGAAGATTAAAGAAGGGGTAAATCAAGATCAGGTCATGGAAAGACTTAACGCTATTCGCCATTTTGATGTGTATCGAGCCGATGACTTCAGCGCCATGGTAAAAACCTATTGGACCAACAAAACGGGTGTCGGAATGGGAATCGCGATTACCATGACCCTGGCCTTTATCGTAGGATTGGTCATCGTAGGGCAAACGATGTATAGCGCGACCGTAGAAAGGCTTCGGGAGTACGCTACCTTAAAGGCTCTCGGAGCGAGCAACTGGGCTATTTGTCGAGCGATTTGGGCACAAGCGATCATCGTTGGCCTTTCCGGATATTTCATTGGAATGGCTATTTCCACCACCATGATGCTCGGATTTGCATCGAAAGTGCTTTCAATCAAATTAACCCCTCTCGTTTTTATTGTCGTTTTGATAACGACTCTCTTGATGTGTCTTGGAGCAGCGCTCCTTTCCATCTTTCGAGTTCTAAAGGTCGATCCGGCCACGGTATTTCGATCATGAGCCTTCTACGAGCCGAAAATCTGTACAAGATTTATCAGACGGGATCCGAAGAGGTCCCGGCGGTCAAAGGGGTGAATATGACTTTGGAGATCGGAGAACTGGCCCTTCTCATGGGGCCCTCCGGATCGGGAAAAACGACCCTTCTTTCGATTCTCGGATGCATCCTCAGACCCGATCAGGGAAAGTTGTTGATCTCCGAAGAGGAGGTCGATTGGACAGAATCAAAACTTCCCGCACTCCGGTTGAAATATTTCGGCTTTATTTACCAGCAATTCAATCTCCTTTCCTCCTTGAATGTACGGGAGAACGTTGAAGTCCCTTTAATGCTCCAAGGAAAACGGGGCGGCTTTGCCGAAGAACTCGCAGACCACGCGCTCGGAACAGTCTCCCTTACTCATCGAGCACGATTCAATACCGCCACACTTAGTGGAGGAGAAAAACAGAGGGTGGCCATCGCGAGAGCCATTGTTAATGACCCACCTATTCTTTTGGCGGATGAACCCACAGGGAATTTAGATTCTCAGAATGGCATTCGTGTCATGACCGCACTTCGAGATTTAGCGGTAGAAAGAGGAAAAACCATCCTCGTGGTAACCCACGACACTCGGTATAATTCGTTTGCAGATAAAATATACAAAATGGAAGACGGCGAGGTATCTCTTACATGAGCGAAGACCCCTACATCATTGTTGGCACCAATACAGCCCGACGCTTGGTCCAACCATCGAAACGAAAATGGCTTCTCCCCATCGTAGGAGGTTCTTTGCTGCTAACGGCCGTGATCATTATTGTCGCAACCACCCTCACATCAGGAGGCCTTCCAACGGTCCCCGTAGAAAAAGGGACGATTACCTGGTCTTTCGTCGCTTCTGGACGGGTGGAAACGGAAATGACCATCGAAATTATACCTAAGATCTCCGCCACGATCGAAGCCGTCCACGTCCAAGAAGGAGAAGAAGTACAGAAAGGGGACCTTCTCATTACATTGCGAGATGACACCATTGCCGCCCGGTACCAAGAAGCAATCCAGGCAAAGGAAACCGCTCAGGCACGATGGGAAAAGATTAAGAGCGGAACTCGAAAAGAACTCATCAACCAGGGTCACGCCCAGTGGAAGGAAGCCGAAGCGGAGCTACGCCGGAGAAAGGCCGTACGGGATAAGATTTACATTGGAGCCACCCCCGAAGAGAAAGAGCAAGTGGAAGCAAAGCTCTCCCAGGCCAAGGCGCAACTTCAATACGCCCAAGACGAATGGACCAGAATCCAAAAACTAAAACGGGATCAAGTGGTGACACAACGGGAGATCGATCTATCTCGTCGCACGTTGGATACGGCCAAAGCACAGGTGGTCGAAGCCACGGCAAGCCGAAATCGCGTAACCCGGGGAGCGACAAAAGAAGAGAAAGAAGAAGCCGATGCGGCCGTCGCGATTGCCGAAGCAAAGGTAGAGCAGGCAGAAGCAAATTTAAACCGATTGAAAAAAGGAGCGACAGAAGAAGAAAAGAAAGTCGCCCAGGCAGAAGTAAAAGCGATGGATGTCACCATCGAACGATTAAAAGTAGAACTGGCCCAACTCCGAATCCACGCTCCTATTTCTGGCTATATTCTACGACGATACAAGGATCCGGGAGAATTGACCTTTCCTCAAATGAAAGACCCCATCGTCGTTATTTCCGAAAAAGGCGAAAAGAAGTTCCGAATTGAACTTCTCGAGCAAGATATTTATAAAGTAGCCGAAAACCAAGAGTTGGAGGTGATCTCGGATTCGTATCCCGGACGGACCTGGAAGGCAACCGTAGAACGAATCTCCCCCGTCCTGGGGAAAAAGAGACTCTCCTCAGAAAGCCCCAAACAGAAATATGATGTGAAGGTCCTGGAAATCTGGCTCTCCCCAACCGCCCCTATCGACCTCCCGATCAACCTTCCTGTTGAGGCCCGCATGAATAAGGTGGTTCGAGAAAATGTACTCGTCCTTCCCGCCCGAGCGGTTGACCCTTCTGGATATGTTTATGTAAATCGAAACGAACGAATCAAAGTAGAAACAGGAAAAAGAGATGACGCCTTTATTGAAATCCTCTCGGGATTACAAGAAGGCGATGCAGTCTGGATTCCCTAAAAAACAATTGCCGCTAACCAGATATTGAGGATGGAAATGAAAGCACGAGTGGCCGAACTCGTACTAAAAAAGTGTCTGGGATATCGGCCGGGAGAGTCCGTCGTTCTCGTTACGGATACGGAACTCGAATCGGTCGCAAAATCCTTCCTCTCTGCGTGCAATGAAATCGAGATTGAAGTCACCCTTTTACAGATGTCTCCACGAACGGCACATGGAGACGAACCGACCGGGGTGATCGCCGAAGCGATGAAATCCGCATCGATCGTTCTTCTGTTAACAACAAAATCGCTTTCTCATACCCAAGCACGAATAAATGCCTCTGCCGCAGGAGTCCGCATAGCTTCCATGCCGGCCCCGGATCCGGCCAGAATTGAATATCTTCTCGATATCGATTACGGCAAACTTTCCGAAAGAGGAGAAGCGATCGCTTCTCAAATCCGGGGAGGTCGGGTCATGCGATTAACCAGCAAGGAAGGAACGGACCTTACCTTCGAGATCGAAAACCAACCCCTTCACGTAGATGGAGGGGATTTAACCGCCCCGGGATCTTTTGGAAACCTTCCTGCAGGAGAAGTTTACCTCTCTCCCGTAATAGAAACGGCAAGAGGGGTACTTATGGTCGACGGCTCTATGTCCCAATTCGGAGAAGTAACCACCCCGGTTCGCATCGATTTTAAAAAGGGTCGGCCCATACAAATAGGGGACCCCACACTGCGAGAATGGATGGAATCACATGGAGAAGGTGCCTTTCATCTTGCGGAAGTGGGAATGGGGACGAATCCACGAGCCGAAGTGATCGGAAACATCGTGGAGGATGAAAAGGCGATTGGCACCGTTCACATCGCCTTAGGAACAAATATTTCGGTCAAAGGGTCTGTATATACACCCCTACATCTGGACCTTGTCCTGAAACATGTCGAAATCGAAGTCGACAACAAGTCAATCCTTCCGGAATTTCTCCCCACACTCCAAGAAAAAGATCATCTCCCCCCTCCCCCTGCACCCCTCCCCGAACTTGTATCGGGAGAGTCGTATCGCATGCTTTTTGAAAACGCAAATGATGCTCAATACATATTGGACATGGATACCCAACTATTTCTCGACGTCAACCCCACGTTCCAACAGATGACCGGGTTTACAAAAGAAGAGTTGATCGAAAAAGGAACTCGGGCAGGCGATATCGTCGCGCGAGAATCCCAGGATACCTACAAAAAGAAACGGGAAACGAGACGCATCACCCCGTCAGACCGATACGATCTGCGCTTGATTTGCAAAAATGGCGAGCGAAAGCCAACAGAAATCAGTGTGCGAAGAGTACAGCTGCGAGGAAAAAACCTGATCATTGGGACCATCCGTGATCTGACCGAGAGAAAACGACTCGAACAGGATATGTGGGAAAAGATTGAAGAGCTTGGGTATGCCAACAACCGAATCTTTTCTCTTACAGAAAAGATTCGATGCGTCCCCCGATTCACGCCCGAACTTCTCTACATCGCAAACGAAGAAGATCTCCTGCGGAAATCGGCAACCTTACTTTGCGCTCGAGATGGACTTGCGTATTCCAGTGTCACCTTCTACCTCGTAAAGGGAGAAGAACTGATTCTGCACTACTCCACCGAACCGCAAGAAACAAATCGAATCCCTCTCACCGATACACACCGGTTCGTTCGGATTCTTCAGGGAAAAGAAAAAGAACATATCGACGACAAGGGGGCAATCCTTCCCTTAAAAGGTCGAGACCGAAATTGGGGTATTATTGAGGTGACCTTTCATCCGAAAGAGATCGAACTTCTTGCTGAAAACAAACGAACCATGAACGGGTACAAAGATCTTCTCATTACGTTGGCCAACATGGTCGGTCTGTTGGTAGAAAACTTGAAACTATATGAAACCGTCCGACGGCAGTCGTTGGTCGATCAACTAACCGGTATTTTTAACCGTCGGCTTTTTGATCGGAAAATTAAGGATGAGGTAGAGCGGGCCAGAAGATATAAACGTGACCTTTCCCTTCTTTTGATCGACTTAGATAATTTTAAACCGATCAACGATACGTTGGGCCATAGACAAGGAGACAAAGTTCTCCAGGAAGCGGCCCAGTTTCTCAACACCCACATTCGAGGCGTAGATACCGTCTGCCGTTATGGAGGGGATGAATTCGTCATCATGATGCCAGAAACCTCTCCCGAGGGCGCCAGCATCAAAGCGGAAACCTTACGAAAAGAGATGGAAGGCTTCACTTTCACCAACAATGTTCGACCGGAAACCCCCATTAAATTAACCCTTTCTATCGGGGTTGCCGGTTTTCACTCAGAGGTCCCCAACAGCGATGCGCTGATCCACCTCGCTGATGAAGCGCTGTACCGAGCAAAACAAGCGGGAAGAAACGGGGTTTGTTGTGCGGATGAGAAAAACTCGACTACTTCGTCCGAGGAATAAGCATCTCATCCAATTTAATTCCCATATCCAAGAGAAGCGTTCCCGTCGCCACTTTCAGACTAACCAAAGCCTTTTGGTAATCGATGCGCGCCTGAATTTCCCTTGCCTGTGCTTCTGACACTTTCGTTTGCATCTCCAGCACATTAAAGGTGGTGGAAACTTGCCTTCGCTTCCGATTCAACTCGGCTTGAAACTGTTCCTCCGCTAATTCCAGCGCTTTTTTTGTCGCTTCGATTACTTTTTCCTGAGTGAGAATCTGCCGAACCGCTTCCCGGACTTCGACGAGAATATTGTTTTCGGTTCTTTTCTGTTCCAAAAGAAGACTTCGCTTTGTAAACAAAGCTGAATTGTAGGCCGCTCGGGAAGCACTCTGACCAAGAGCGTAATTAAAATCTAGAGTAGCGTTGATCGTTTGGTTATCCGCAATAGTATTAAACGCATCACTCAGAGATTCTTGTTCCGGGTTGGATAACGTTGTTGATGCGGTTAATTCCAAGGAGGGGAGAAGACCTCTCTCCGAAACATACAACTGTGTTTCCTGACTGTTCAGTTGGACCATAATTTTCAAATATTCCGGGCGATGTTGTAAAGCAAGAGCAAACGCTTCATCCACCGCATTTTCTTCACTAAAACCTTTCGACACCCCTGCCGGAGAATCAGATGGCAGGAGAGCTTCTTTCTCTTTAAGAAGGGAGGGGTTCACGATCAATTTCAAACGATCAACCGCATTAAAAACCGCTGCTTTCGCTTTGATAATATATTCTTTCCGAGTAGCAACACCCGCCTCGGCTTGCGTTAATTCCAATTTTATTACCACACCCGCTTGCAGTTTCCGGGCGGTTTCTTCCCGCAACTTTTCCGCAACAGCGAGGGACTGTTCTTTTACACCTTGATCTTTAATCGCATAAACCAAATTCCAATACGCTTCATGGATAGAATAAATAGTCGAAGTGATGGCATTTTCGAAATCGTATATCGATTCATCTCGACTGTTTCGCGAAAGGATTACTGTCGAGTAGTTATATTTTGTCCCATAGTTTTTTAGGAGAGGAAGGGTTGCCGCTAAAGCAAGGGATTGCGTCCAATGATCCCCTTGTGACGAAGGAAAGCTAGTGACTTGATGAAACGTATCAACATCGGATATCCCGTAACTGAGGCTGAATGTCGCGCCAAATGGAATTTTCTTACTCAGCGTCGTATCCAACTTAACTGTGGTAGATTCCTGTAATGAATCTCCAAACATTCCAAAACTGATATGGTTTAAATCGGTATACGCTAAGCTGGATTGGATATTTGTATCAAAGACCCCTTCGTACGTTCCAATCTCTTCTTCCCTAAGAAGAGGGGTAAAACGGGCGATTTCGATATCAATATTATTTTCCATTGCCAATAAAACGGCCTTCTTCAGACTTAGGGGGACCCCAGAGTCATAACGCCTATCCTTTTGGTTTACAAGATGTTCCGGTGAATTTACCCTTGATGTTTCCTGCAAACCGAAAGAAAAAATGAGCAAAAGAAGGCTATTAAGCATGTAAATCTTCTCCCAAAAATTGACTACATCCGTATTACTTCGAGTGTTATATTCAA
>CAYRLD010000033.1:0-12015 GCA_964424925.1 uncultured Planctomycetales bacterium | reverse complement strand
TCCTCGCAGAACCATCCATTGGACTTGGGTGGTCTTATTACAAAAGTGACCAACCTGAAATGGCCCGTGACACATTCTTGAACGCCCTCACCCTCTATCCCGAATATTTCCAGGACAAGGATTTTCAAGCGCTCCTCTCTTACCGGAGTGATTGGCGATCGCTGCAACTCTCCGTCGCCTGGGCCTACTACAACAAGATGAATTACGACCGGGCGGAAGAGTCCTTTCTTGCCTTCCTCGAAAAACTGGACGAAGGAAACAGTCTTACTCTGGTGGCCAACACGCGGTGTGGTCTGGGGTGGACTCTCTATAAAAAGGGGAATCGCAATAGTGCCAAAGAACAGTTTGATCTCGCGCTGAAAATCGCCCCTTCCGACTCGAATGCGCTTCTCGGGAAACAACTCTGTATGCAAACCGGATCGATTCAAAAGGAGAACTAGTTCGAATGGACCTACTGATACTCATACTGATGCTCCTCACCCCAGGGGAAATGCTCTTTCCGGATCAGGATACCGAAAAGAAAAGTTCCCGTGGCTGGCACTACTACGAACGGGGCGAGTATGAACAAGCACGAAAGAAATTCAAAGAAGCGCTGAGAAAAGACTCGAATGATACGCATGCACGAGCGGGCTTGGGTTGGTGTTATCTTCAAAATGCGAAGCTTTCGGAGGCCGAAAAAGAATTTACCAAAGCAATTGAAGGGGACCCCACATCCCAAAGTGCACTGCAAGGAATCGCCGCCGTAAGGAAACAGAGGTGGGCGAGCCTGACACTTGCTGACGCCCTCGCCTCCCAAGGGTACTCAGATCAAGCGCTTCTCCTTTATGACCAAATTTTGAGGAAGCGAGATCGGGACTTCCCCGTAGAAGAAGCATGGAGAGCTCGCCTTGGAAAAGCGTGGTGCTTGTACAATCAAGGCGACTATTCAGAAGCGAAAGTACAATTCGAAAATGTTCTCCAAGAGAGGGAAAACGAAGCCACCGCACTCCAAGGGTTAGGCTATACCTACTACCAGAAGCAGAATTACCCTGCATGTAGAACCGAACTTGAGAAAGCCCTCCGCCTTTATCCCGACTGGTTTGCCGTCGTGGATAATCTTGGATGGTGCGAACTGAAAATGCAGAATTACGGAAGAGCGATCGCTTACTTCAAAGAAGCGATTCGCCTTTCTCCCACCACGGCCGATTCACACGCAGGGGCCGCCTGGGTTCGGCAAAAGGGAGGACGAACCGACCAGGCGATGGAACACTTCCGAAATGCGATCGCTCTGGATCCCCGTTATGTCGAAACAGATGAATTCCGAATCCTTCTGACAAAGGAACGAGTCTATCGAAAACTCCTCCTTCCGCTCGGGGAAGCTTATATTGCTCAGGGGGAATATGAGACCGCGATCTCTCGGTTGAGAAGAGCACTCTTTGGGGAAAACTCCCTTCGCGTTCGAGCCAATCTTGGATACGCACAACTTCAGATTGGATCGTATAAAGATGCCATTTCTACCCTGCGAGTGCTCCCAGAAGCGATGCCGAAAACCAAGGTCGAGATCTGGAAAAACGCGACCTGGAGCCTCGGTTGGGCCCATTATTATGAAGGGGACTATTCAAAAGCGGCTGATATTTTCAGACGCATCAATTCAGAAACCGAAATAGGATGGTGCCTTCTTCGCCTCGGAAACGTGGACGAAGCGGAGCAAATCTTTCAGAACGCATTAGTCGAATCTCCTCAAAATACCCTCGCCACAAATGGATTGGTTGAAGTAAAGACGGAAAGAAGATCGATCCTCGACAAAGGGTGGGAAGAGTATTACGCCCAACGGTACCGAAAAGCAGAAAGCCTCTTTCAGAAGGCGCTCTCCGAAAAGATTTCAACAGAACTTGTCTGGGAGGTTCGGCTCGGACTCGGATGGTGCCATATTAAGTCCGAGCGATTAGACGACGCGATGAAAGAGCTTGATGAGGCACGATACGAAGCGCTCAATGCAGAAGACCCCATCACCGCTCGTGCAACGGTGCACATCCCGGTCGGATGGGTCTATTTGGGCAAAGGCAATCACACCTCGGCTCTGGAAGCTTTTGGAAAAGCACAAGAAACCCTCCCGGGTCATATCGATATTTACCGAGGGCTCGGTTGGACCTACTACCAGATGAAACAGAAAGAAAATGCTCTACAGGCTTTCGAAAGAGGGCTCAAAATTTACCCGCGGGATCCCAGTTGCAGCGAGGGAATTGCCCTCTTGCAACCAAGACCGATGGACAAGTAGGAGGCAACACAATGATCTTCAAAACTCTTCTTGGGCTTACAAAAGGAGCGGAAGCTTCTGTAGCCAAACGGAAATCGGGGCTTTTATTAGCCAAACAGGTCACCCTTGAATTCAACGAAAAACAGGGTGGATTTCTCTTTGATGGAAAAACAGGGAAATCATGGACCATCAACCCAAGCGGAGCCTTGATCCTTCAAGGACTTATCGATGGTGACCCCGCCCAGAGCATTGCCGAAAAACTCAGGGAACGGTTCCAGGTCACCTCTTCCCGGGCTATCACGGACATCAGTGATTTCAGATCCACCCTCCTCAGAGAAGGACATCTGTCAAACCATGAGTAAAACCAACATTGCCATTACGGGACTCGATGCGAGAGAAAACCCCTTTCCCGGCCTTGGGGTGGCCCGCTGCCTCGCCGCTGAAAACCGGGACAATTTCCATCTCGTCGGTCTTACGTTCGACGTACTCTCTACAGGAGCATATGCACACCCCTTCTTCGATAAGATCTTCAGGGTCCCTTTTCCAGGAGAGGGAGAAACCCTTCTTCTGCAAAGAATCGAAGAGATCCATAAAGAAGAGCAAATCCATGTTCTGATTCCGACACTCGATAGCGAGATACCGATGTATGCGAGACTAGAAACTCGCCTTCGCGAGATGGGAATCGCCACACTCCTCCCCTCCGAAACCGCTGTAAAAATGAGAAGTAAAATGGCTCTTCCTCGGTTCTGTAGGGAGAATGAAATCCCCGCCCCAAGAACAAAAACAATTACAAACCTAGAAGGGGTTATCAAAGCAGGAACCGACCTTGGCTACCCGCTCTTTATCAAAGGCAGTATCGCAGGCGCCCACAAAGCGTTTACGCAAGTCCAGGCGAATCTACAGTTCCTCGATATCCTTCATGAATGGGGGTACCCCATTCTCGCCCAAGAACAGATTGAAGGAGAAGAGATCGATCTTGCCGCTCTGGCGAATCGTCGACATGAAATGATTGGGGCGGTCGGAATGAAAAAACTGGGCGTCACTTGGGAAGGGAAAGCATGCTCAGGAGTCACCATTGAAGATCCGGAACTGTACGAACTGGGTGCAAAAATCATCCAAGACCTAAAATGGATCGGCCCCCTTGAGCTCGAATTTATTAAAGAAGCTTCTTCCGGTCGCTACTTCCTTGTGGAAATCAACAGCCGGTTTCCGGCTTGGATTTATCTTTGCACGGGAGTGGGACAGAACCTTCCCTTTGCGGCCATGGAACTGGCCCTGGGCAGAGACATCACTCCTTTTGCAAAGTGTACATCAGGAACTCTCTTCCATAGAGGAAGTGGAGAGTCCTCCCTTCCAATCTCCGTGCTTGGTTCTTTTGGGATGTCCGGAGAACTCGATCTTCGTGCCCCCATCGAAAGCAAGGTAGAAATGTCATGAAGAAATTGATTACCGTTGCCGTCACCGGTTTTGAGGCCGCTGCCAGTGCGCAAGCCGCAACCGCCATTTGTCGATGTTTGCGCGATTCTGTCTCCTTCGAAGGGAGAATCATCGGCTTGACCTACGACCCTTATACGCCGGCCGCCTATGAACCGGGACTTCTCGATTCAGCACATCTGATCGCCTCCCCTCGAGCGGGGAGAGGAAAGTTTTTGGCTGAATTGCGCAAGATTAAGGAAACGGATGGGATTGACGTTCTCATCATCGCACAAGAAAACGAATACCCCCACATTCTCCGAGAAGAGATCGAACTACTGGGAATCCAAACCCTGCTTCCAGATGCAACCGCGAAAGAATCTATATCACGGAAGAATATCATCGATCTCTCGAAAGATCTCAGGATCGATATCCCCACAACCTATGTTGCCGAATCTCTTCCGATAGCCTGGGCGCAAGCAAATGCGATTGGGTATCCTTGTTTTCTCAAGTCGACCCAAGATTCCCGCTCCTTTGTCACCCACTCCGACGAGGAGACCACGATCATCTATCAGAGTTTCCTCGCCGATGGGTATCAGACGGTACTGGTTCAAGGGATGCTCCGGGGGGAGACGATTACCGTGCACGGCCTCGCCTCCCAAGGAGGCGGATGGATTGGGGGAGCGGCCGTGAAGAAGATTGCTCCGGCTCATTCTGGTTCTACGTGGGGAGGGGTTACCGTCGATATGCCTGACCTCCTTCAGAAAACCGAAAAAATTGTTCGCTACGCCGGATGGACCGGCCCTATCGAAGTCGATTTCCTGCACGAAGAAGATCTGAATCGCTGCACTATGATTGAAATCCGTCCTGGATATGGATCGATGGTCAGTTTCCTTCATCCGGGAGGGATGAATCTACCCGAACTAGGGGTACGACTCGCCTTGGGAGAAAACCTCTCCCAGACCCCCTCCCCGATCCCTGGAATACTTACCTTCCGTTATTCGGAAGACCTTCTCTCCGATATGTCCGCCTTTGCCGCCTTTTCTGTCACAAGGGAGGTCCATCACGATGGCCACAACGATTAAAGAAGCGTACTCCAGTCCCAAAATCGAAGCGCAATCGATCCGTGCAATGAATACCTTTTCGGGGAAAGGAACCGATTCTTCCGCTTTCCCTGAATTGGAAGGATTCTCCGTTTCTGAACTTGTGGAGAAATATGGATCCCCTCTCTATGTCACATCAGAAGCCGCCATTCGAAATAAAGTTCGGAATTTCCGACAAGCCTTCGCGTCCCGCTATCCCGATACAACGATTGCATGGTCGTACAAGACCAACTACCTCGCCGGGATTTGTTCGATCATGCATGAAGAAGGAGCATGGGCGGAAGTGGTCTCTGGATTCGAATACCGTCTCGCGAAAGATCTAAACATTCCAGGAAATAAGATTATTTTTAATGGCCCCTATAAATCTCTGTCGGATTTAGAGCAAGCGGCCTCGGCAGAAAGCCTCATCCATATGGATAACTTTGATGAACTGGCGGATATGGAATCGGTCGCCGCCGCATTGGGAAAGAAAGTCCGAATTGGAATTCGGGTCAATCTTCAACTTAATGACCCTCCTTGGACCAAATTCGGGTTCTCGATTGAATCCGGGGAAGCGATGGAAGCGTGTCGGAAGATTCAAGAATCGAACCATTTGGAACTCTCCGGATTTCATATTCACACAGGAACCTTCATTCTCGACCCCGGAATCTATCGAAGAGCGATCGAAGGGTTACTCTCCCTTGCGGACGGGGTACGGGAACAGTGGGGAACGGAGATTGACTACGTTGACCTAGGTGGCGGATTCGCTTCCGCAAATACACTGCATGGATTCCTTCTCCAGGGAGAAGCGGTGAGTCCCACTCCCACACAATACGCAGAAGCCATTTGCACACCGCTTCTGGAGAAGGTATCCGGATGGAAGAAGAAACCTCGTCTCATCTTGGAGCCTGGCCGAGTCCTCGTCGACGAGTCAATGTCGATGATTTCCACGGTAGTCGCCACAAAGAGACTCTCCGATGGGAAGAAGGCGGTGGTTATCGATGCCGGGGTAAATGTTCTTCCTACAACCTACTGGTACAAACATGAAATCGCTTGTCCAGAAGAGTCTGGGAATTCTGTTGAAAATGTAAACATTCTCGGCCCCCTCTGTATGAATATCGATGTGATCCGAAAAGATATCCGCCTCCCGGCGCTCCAAAAAGGAAGCCGACTCTTGGTTCGAAATGTAGGGGCGTACAATATTACGCAATCGATGCAATTCATCTATGAGAGGCCGGCCACGATTCTTCTTCATGGAGGACAGATTGACCTCCTTCGAGTCCGGGAGACCGCAGAGCATATCCGGTCCCTCGACCGGATCCCGGCACACCTTTCCCGGGAAGGAAGGGAGAATTCATGAGTCTCATAACACTCGATTACAGAAGCACGTTTGAAAAGATCTTCGCCCCCCTCTTCCGGGCCTGCGGAGAAATCATCCTCTGCTCGAACAGTGTTTCTGGGTTTCTCTTTCTGATCGCCCTCGGGATACTCGCTCCGCAAATGGCGGGACTGATCGTCCTGGGAGTAACTGTAGCGACAATCACGGCGGCCCTTTTCCGGGAACCAAACATTCTGATCATGCGCGGATACTACGGGTATAACGCAGCCCTTCTTGGGATCCTCTGGGTGTTTCTCTGGGAGTCCACGCTCCTCGCAACACTTCTTTTTATTCCGGCAGCCGCCGGAACCGCATTGATGGTCATTCTTCATCGGAGGGGAAACCTTTGGGGTCGCCTTCGACTCCCCGTCCTTTGCCTGCCAACTCTACTTGTTGTGATCCTTCTAGGAGGTCTGGCGCAGGGAGTGGAAATCTCGACCGCGATCGCGACCCCCTTGGAGAGAATCCCTTTCGAAGGAGGAGCCCTCCTCCCCGCCCTTATCCTATTTGGGTCGCTTCTTCTCGCCATAAGCATCCATTCCAGAAGACTCGCACTTCTGGGGATCTTTGGCGCCGCTTTCGGAACAGGTATCGGAAATCTGATCGCTCCGGAGGCCGGGATCATCCCCTCTCTTCATCTATTCACAAGCGCTTCCATCGCAATGGCATTAGGATTCTATTTTATTCGACCCGGCGTTGCGTCCCTGTGCTATGCCGCGGTGGGAATCCTATTGACGAACTTCCTCTGGCCGCAAACGGTGCCGTACCTCGTAGAAGCGGGAATTCCTGGATACTCAGTCCCCTTCTTCCTTGTGACCCTTCTCTTTCTCTACCCCATCCAGAAGGGTCTATTTCACCCCGCCAAAACAGGACTGCACCCTGTCTATGCTGATATTGCCGTCGATCCGGTCTATTGGAAAATGATTGAGATCGACAGCAGCCGGGACGCTCTATCGTGGCAGAAGGAAAATATTGAAAAATTGGCGAAAGGGATCGCCGAAAGTGGGTCGGGAACGATCGCGCTCACCGGTGCGGGAATCAGTACCGATTCAGGAATCCCGGATATCGTCCATGGGTATTGGGGAAAATATAATCCGGATGATTTTACGTTCAAAAGCTTCGTCGAAAAAACCTCATCCCGTCAAGCCTATTGGGCGATGAGTGAAGAACTATATACCTTTATACAGAATGCCCGTCCCGGAGCCGGTCATAAAGCCCTCCGAGATCTGGAACAATTGGGATGTCTCGGAGGAATCGTCACCCAAAATGTAGACGGCCTTCACCAGAAAGCTTCTCGGGGAAAAGCTCGTATTATCGAATTGCACGGAACAGAACATTCCGTCCGCTGTCTCGATTGCAAAAGAGAGAGTTCCAGAGAAGAGATTTCTCGGCGTGTGCGCAATGATGTTAAAATCCCCTACTGCTTCTCTTGCCGGGGAATTCTCAAGACCGATGCGACTCTCGATGGAGAACCGGTTTCGATCCCGCTTTGGAAAGAGACCTGTCGAACGATCACAGAAGCGAGACTCCTCCTCGTTGTTGGAACCGCACTTCGTATTCCTGCAATTTCAGAACTAGTAGAACGGGCTGCGAAAGGAGGAACAAAGATCGCCATCATCTCCCTAGGATCGACCCCTTCGGACCATGTTGCTCAATACATTCTCCGAGCCCCCATTAGTGAAGTTCTCCCCCAAGTAGTAAAACGAGTACGATCATTGCGGAAAAATATTGCGCCCGCCCTGCCAAAGGATCCAATTTCACAAGGACTACCCACTCCTTGTGACACGAGCCCTCTCGCCCTTCGATAAACCACACCCTTTCTAAACAAAACGCCTTGCATTAAATTAAAACGGTTGTTATAAAGACACCCGATGATTCAAAAGGAGAGACCAAATGGTGGATTATGATGCGATCGTTATTGGGTCAGGACCGGGAGGATTAACCGCCGCACTGAGCCTTGCCCGAGCGGGGAAAAAGGTTTTGGTGCTAGAACAACACTATCTTCCTGGAGGATGGTGCCACTCTTTCCCTCTTGGAGACTACAAGTTCAGTCCCGGGGTCCACTACATTGGGGAATTACATCAAGGGGGAAGAATGAGGGCTCTTTTCGAAGGGCTCGGAATCGCCAACGATATCACCTTTCTGGAAATCAATCCGGATGGATATGACCATGTCCTCGTCGGCGATAAAAAATTCGACATCCCAAAGGGGCGCGACAAATACATCAATAGGCTAAAAGAGACCTTTCCCAATGAACAGAAAGGGATCGAAGGGTATTTCTCGGCGATCGATAAAACGGTCCGCGGGATTGAAGCCAATTTCGAATTCAAGGGGATCAAAGATCTGCTCACCCTTCCCTTCCGACATCCCACCCTTGCCTTTAGAGGACTTCAACCCTTACAAAAAGTGATGGGCTCTTATATCCAGGACCCTTTCCTAAAAGCAATCCTCTCCATCCAATGCGGGGATCATGGTCTGCCCCCATCGGAAGTCCCCTTTTCGATGCATTCTGCCATTGTCGATCACTATTTTAACGGCGCTTTCTATCCCAAAGGGGGTGGGTATGCGATCCCTCGCGCCTTCATCCGAGGCTTGAAGAAATTTGGAGGAGAAGTAAAAGTTCGAACGCGCGTTGATAAGATTCTCCTTGAGAAAGAGGGTAATCGAAGACGAGCTGTGGGAGTTCGGCTCGCTGACGGTTCGGAAATACGGGCCAGCCATGTTATCTCCAATGCCGACCCTCACATTACCTTTGAAAATCTGATCGGGAGAGATCAATTGACCCGAAAACGGGTGAAATGGCTCGACCGAATCAATTATTCGATTTCCGCTCTCAGTCTTTTCTTCGCCGTCGATATGGATCTGAAGAAAGCGGGAATGGATTCAGGAAATTACTGGTTTTCAGAAACTCCGGATCTAGAACCGGCCTATAACATCGCAAGAGGTTCAACCCCTGCCGACGGGGACACCTATCCAGGGATGTTCTTGACCGCCACAACACTCAAGGACCCATCAAAACGAACCAAAAATAACCATCACACGATGGAAGCGTTTGCCTTCGTAAATTATGAAGAGTTTCAACAATGGTCCACTTCCGACATGGAGAACCGCCCAGAAGAATACAAAAAGAGAAAACAGGAACTCACCGATAAAATGTTTCGGGGACTTGAGAAATTTGTCCCCGGTCTGAGGGAGCACGTTGTCTTTCATGACCTTGGGCCCCCAATTACAAACCAGTTCTATGTAGAAGCGACCAAAGGGAATCTTTACGGAACCGAGAAGAGCCGAAAGCAGATTGGCCCTTTTGGACAAGGAATCCGTACGGAAATTGACGATCTTTTTCTGTGTGGAGCGAGTACGGTCGGTCACGGGGTGATGGGCGCCTGCATGTCGGGTCTCTTTGCCGCGACAAAAATTCTAAAGAACTCGATCCCTGAAATTCTCACGGAAAAGAACCAGACGATCCAGATCCTCCCATCGGAACATCCCGAAAGCTGGCCCGAAGAGATGAAGCCTTCCATTGAGGAGACCTCCCATGCCTGAAGTCGAGACGGTACGGGATCTCAGGCGGGGACAGATCCTCCGAGTCGCCAAATCACTCGTTGCTGAGAAGGGACTCTCTGCGCTGACCTTTGCCTCTTTGGAAAAGAGACTGCTCTTCTCCCGGGGAGTGATCACCTACCACTTTCAAAACAAAGAAGAATTGGTAGAAGCTTTGTTAGAAAGCGCCATTGAAGAAATTGATAGTGCCGTCTTTACCGAAGTGGCCAAGCAAGGTTCCATCGAGGAAAAATTCAAAGCGGTCATGCGGACGACCGTAACCGGGTTCCTCGCCCATCGGGAAGCGGCCCTCATTCTCTTCTCGTTCTGGGGACAGATCAGTTCCAACGATCACCTTGCGAAACTCAATTCGAAGTTGTACCAGAACTACAGGATGCATTCCGAAACGCTTCTCAAAGCAGGGGTGAAAGAGGGCCGTTTCCAAACAAAGAAATATGGAGAAGTAGCCGCCCTGATGGTCGGGATCATTATTGGGATTGTCACCCAAGTCTATTTTGAACCGGACGCGATCGATCCGGAAGCGACGATCGACGAAGCGAGCCGCATGCTCCTCGCACACCTATGAACCGGAGGGCATCCCCCTTGGGGGGAAGGGAGATGCCCGCAATCCAGCTACTCTAGATCAGATACGGTAACCTCCGCTTCCGCGGGGTTGGAGACAGCGTATTTCCGGTTCTTGAAGTCAAAGGAGATATAACTCGCCATTTTTTCAGTTGAAAGAATGTAATCGGAAGAGATGACCTCTAACGTATCGGAATCGATTCGAACGAGGTATTCCTTCAGATCTGCTCCGCGACGTTGTGCATAGATCACGCCGGGCTCTTCGGCGACCACTCGACTAACCCCTTCCAAACTAGTGATGGTTTTCAAGGTAGTGGGATGGACGACCAGATCATTCACAAAGAGGAGTTTGAGGAGAGGACTATAAAAGACACCTGAGAGAGCATATCCATTCCGAGCCACTTCCCCCGGGATGACAGAGGCACTTTTACCAACCTCATAATCATTCGATCCATCCAAACGATAAAGAAGTTGTTCCTTATCAACATAGACATAGATCCGTTTCTTTTCGCCATCGACCGCGCCTTGAAACCGTCCCGGACCATAGCTGTCATTCGGCTCCGCGAGTGTAATCGTATTGACGATTTTGGAATCAACCGTATCGACCACCACGACCTTGCCTTGTTCACAAACGAGGCAGGCTAAAATCGTTCCTGCAGAATCGAATGCCATTTCGGCAATCGTATCGCCAACACAAGTGGGTAAGCCTAAAGAGAACTCGCCAACCGCTTCGAGATCCGAAAGCCGGAGAATCGACAGTTTCGTCTCAAAATGATTCATTACGTAAAGGCGATCTTCTGTTTCCCGAACCGCCATCTTCATGGGCCAGAAACCCGCCCCGACAACTCGACTCTCGCCGGTCTTAAGATTTCGTTCGATCATTTCGCTTCCGCCGAGACGATTGAGGATGAGAAGACGCTCTCCATCCGAAGTCAGAAGAACATCTTCAGCAGACGAGCCCACACGCACGGTCTTCCCCGCCTCTTCCCCAACAGGAAGAATTGTGATACTCGAATCGCCACCATTTCCGACAACAAACTCCCCTGTCGTACGATTCACATCCATCCGGCTCGCTTCGAAACGGACTTTTCTGCGTACGAATAATGCTCCGGTATCACTCGCATACGTCTCAAAGCGGGAAACATAGCGATCCTCTTCGCTTAAGAGCCCATGCTGATATAAAACGCCGACTTCCTCGGCTGACACTTCCATCGCGCTGGCGGTAGAAGGAAGAACACTCTTCCATTCCACAGCCCCATTCGCGTCGATCTTCCATAGATTCTTCCCTCCCACATAAAAGGCCCCTCCCGGTTCGACCGCAATCTGCGAAGGAGCCGCTCCTCCCTCATAAGGGGCCGGATAAGAATCCATCTGAGAATCATCCCCCTTCCAAACAACCAAGATTTCACCCTGAGCATTCTTGGGAGCGGTGAGAACAATGAGAGCATCACGAACGGAATCCCATTGGAGAGTATGGGCACTCGTCCCCTCTAGAATTTCACCCATCTTTTTTAATGAGGAGTCATAAATTACCACCCGACCACCAACGACCCCGTCACTTCTCGCCATGAAAAGCCTTTCCCGTTTTGGATCTAACGCGATTGATTTGGTCGGATAACTATTTGCATCCGCAGCTGTGTCACCAGATATATCCATCGCAAGGAGAGTCTCCTGGGAATCGGGATCGACAATCCAAAGACCATCCCCCTTCCCCGAAGCGAGCCATAATTTCCCGTGATCCGCGTCATAGACCATCTTTTTGGTAGCGGGAACATTTTCCTCGA
>CAYRLD010000032.1:0-12036 GCA_964424925.1 uncultured Planctomycetales bacterium | reverse complement strand
TTGGAATCAGTAAAAATACAATCTATCGACGAATGAAAACCTACGGAATCAAACCTCCCCGGAAGTCCCACTAAACTTCCATTTGTGACCCAAAAAGAGTCTTTTCCAGACCCACCTCGCAAAAAGCGTCCCAAACTGACATCGAAACCCTTAAAAATGGTCGTATCTTGATGGCACCATAATTGCATTACACATGCATGTGGGAGTCGGAATTTGGGGATTTCGACTGGATGGTTTCTGTATGGGAGTGATAGTGCCATGGTAATGGCTGGGGATTCGTGTAACGACAGTTTGAAGTCCAGTAGTGCGGGAGAGAAGGGGAATGTGATGGAAAAGGACCATCTTTGGACCCATCTCAACAAACAGAATCAAATTAAGTCTCTCGGGGATCATGCTGCAGGCGTTACACACGAAACAAACAACGCCCTTGAAGCGATTCTCAATAACCTTACCGTCCTCTCCGAGTACGTGGGGTCGATGGAAAAGGTGATCGAATCCTACCAGGCACTTCTTCTGAGAAAGACCGATCTCTCTTCAGAAGAGATCTCTGGCTTGGTCGAAGAAATCTCACAGAAAGAAGGCCTTGAAGAGATACTCTCTGACATTCCGGATCTCATCTCGGAATCGATCCAGGGCACTCGAAAAATTCGGGATACGGTCGTAGGTCTAAAGAACTTCACACAGATCCACGGAGAGCAGAAGAAGGAATTTAATATTAACGAGGCGGTGGAAGCGATGCTTCTCACGCTCAAAAATGATCTCAACTTTACCGGTCACATTACGAAGAACCTCCAAGAGGTTCCGGGAGTGCAATGTTCCCCGGGTGAGATCGCCCATGCGCTACTCAACCTTCTCCGAAATGCAGCGGAAACGCTCCCAAAACAGGGGGAGATCACGGTTGAAACGCATGCGAATGATGTCGAAGTCGAAATTCGTATATCAGAGAAAGATAACGGAACCGCGGTGAAGAAATTGGGAGACACTTCTCAACCACCCGAACCTCTCCCCGAAAAAGAGAACTTCGACCTCCGATTCCACCTCTCTTATGGAATCGTTCAGAAAAACCATGGAACGTTGCACGTGAAGAGTGATAGTGAAGAGGGGTCCATCTTCACCATTCGACTTCCGATTGCACAGCCGCAAGAGATCTAAATTTCTCGGATGTCACCAAGGAACTGATCGAGGGTCTTTCTCAATTCACTTCCCTCTCGATAGTCGGCCGCACATACGCAATCCACGCGACCATCCCGGAAAAGGGTTTCGCTCTGTTCCTGCGCGGACGCCTCTTCTGGATTATAAACCGCAATCGCTTTTCCTCCGTATCGAGTAACAATGGTGAAGCAGGGAATATCTGTCGGACCATCTCCAATATAGATCATCTTTTCAAAGGGAACCGGACGCTCCGAATCGGGCATAACTCGATTCACGTCCTGATCCATCTCCAAAAGACCCTTGTTAATACGAAAGAGCATCTGCGTCTTGGTCGTGTGACCGATTGTCCTCTTTGGTCGCCAGAGATGACCCTCTTCATCCACATCATATTCACAACCGAAAATTTTCCGGACATACTGCGATAAAGAGCTTCCTTTGAGAATTTCCAATAGGCCCGCCGTAATGATGTAAAATTCAACATCGGAATAGGCGGCAAAGAAATCGGGAACCCCTGGATAGAAAATCAGTTCCTTCCCTAAAGCATGGAGATCTTTCGATTTCAGCGAGCGAAATGCGTCAAAATCGAGAAGATGCCACATCCAGGCAAGTTCTCGATCGTACCCTCTTTTGCGAACTAACTCCGTCGTCTCTTTCCAGAACTCTTCCGGCAGTATTCCCCACGACCGGAAGAGAGTGTCCTCTTGCATATGATTGGGGCTGAGAGTTTTGTCGTAGTCGAGAACAACCGCAATGGTCATAAATCAGGATTCGTTCTCAGAAAGGATCTTCAAAAGACGAGCCGTACTCGCCTTGGCCATTTCCGAAATTCGCTCTACTTTGTCTTCATGAAACCCAAACGAAGGGGCGATCCGCTTGAGAATCTGCATCTCCGAATCCTGAATCACTCCATCTGCGGCAAGAATGTCTGCAAATTCCATGAAGAGCGTAACCCGTTCGGAAGGATGTGCCGGAATGGGAGGAACAAAGTTGGGGTCGTGATGAGCTTTATTGAGAATCGCATGGGAATCCTGAAGAGGAAGCCCCATTCGTTTCGCCGAATTCAGAAGAAGAATTCGCTCTTCTGGCTGAATTTCCCCATCCACCATCGCAGCCATCGCGAGCGTCTGAAATCGTAAGTTCGAATCCATTCTGGGCCCCATTATATCTCAAACGGAAAAGAGGGTCTATAAACCGACAGCCACTCCATCTCGCCGGGGATCCGCTACACCAAGAAGGGCTTTCGATGCCGTCCGTTCTACCGCGTGAACACCCCCAAAGAAAAGATCCTGCACCCGACGCTTTACCACGGGCCCCGAAAATTTCTGTGCAATCTGATCAAAAGTTTCCGAAGAAAAGTCCCCTTCTACAAAAGCACGCCCTTCTTCCCAATGTACCCGGGGGGCGCGAATCGCCTCTTCTAATCCCATCTTGTGATAGAGAAGTCGATCGAGAACACAGGTAAGCGCCGGGAAAATCCGGAGACTCCCGGGGGATCCTAACGCAATCGTTCTCCCTTCTGAAAAAAGTATCGTGGGTGCCATATTAGCGACCGGTCGTTTTGAAGGACCTATGCTGTTAGGCAAACCAGGACTTCGTTCCATATCCGATATGTCATTATTCAGAAGGATCCCTGTTCCCGGCACCATCACGGTACTTCCAAAGAAGTGACCGATTGTTTGACTCATCGTCACAATAGTCCCGGATCGATCTATAATCGTAAAATGAGAGGTTCCTCCACCCGAAGGGGGTGCACTCCCCGAACCGGATAGATCGAGATCCATCTCAAGGAGATCGGGATCCCCAATAATAGGAGTCATTGCGCAAAAGATTCGTTCGACCTCTTTTAGGAGAAAAAGACTTCTTTCCGCAAGATCCAACGACACCCCCTTGAGAGCCTGCAAGGCGTGTACCATGCCTACGCCACCCCGACTCGGTGGGCCTGTCGTCGCCAGCCGGACCCCGGCAATTTCTTCCCAGAGAGGTTTACGCACGCGAATCTCATAATCAGATAGATCTGACTTACCCCAAACCGGCCCGCTTTCATTCATTGCCTGGGTAATCGCTTCGGCCAGTTCTCCAGAGTAGAGGATCTCGAATCCTTCCGAAGCGATCCGATCAAGCGTACCCGCCAAATCGGTCTGAACGACCTTTTCTCCGAGAGGGACCCTCTGCCCGTCTCGATAATAGATCCGGGCCGCGGCGGGACTGTTTCGAAGAGAAGCTTCAAAAAGGGCACTGCAATAGGCGAAAACTTTTCCGACCTCAAATCCATGAATGGCATGCTGGCGTGCCGGAGCCACTAATCTCGAAAGAGAGATTCCCGATCCGTACGTTTTCATCGCATAAGAGAGCATCCGCCCTAAACCGGGAATCGTAGCCGACATAGGTCCTGTTTTTGGTGCCCAGGGAAGAAAAACACCCTCTGGGTAAATGTACGTCTCTTCGGCAAGAGAAGGAGTTTTTCCTCGTCCATCGATGACAATGGTACGGTCCAGATCTCCTTCCGGGGAGATCATCATAAAACCACCGCCGCCAAGACCAGAAGCTTGAGGTTCTACAACCCCAAGAGCAAGAGAGACCGCAATTGCAGCATCAACGCTATTCCCGCCTTCCTGAAGAACATCCCGTCCCGCCTCTGCAGCGAGTGCATGGGCCGCAACAACCATCCCCTCTTCGGAGTGAGAGACCTTCATAATCCTTCCTTACAGGTGCCGTCGGGGAGAGAAGAGATCACATTCGTAATCGGTCTTCCCTTCCAGCATCATTTCGGAAACCATTTTGGCCGAAATCAGCCCCAGCGACAACCCACTTCCATGAAAACCGGCCACACTATAAGAACAGATCGTTCCAGGAAGCGGCCCTACATTGGGAAGTTCATCGCAAGAAAAATCCATTACGCCTGCCCACCGGTGCCGCACTTCGGGAAGAGAATCGAAGGGGACGACCTTTTGAAGAGATTGATCTAAGTAGTCCTGAATTTCCTTACTCGTCTTTTCCGACCACGTATATTCCTTCTGCATCGCCACATGTCGCCCTCCGGTAAAGAGAAATTCCCCTCCCGGTAATTGCGCAAACGAATCAAGCCCCCAGTTTGTCACCACCGGTGCCGAAAACAGTCGATGATCCATCGGCGCCGTAGAAAGACACTGCCCCCGAACGGGAGCGATCATCTCCCCCAAAAACGGGTGGAGGAGAGGCGAAAAACCCCCAGTAGCAAAAAGAACCATCTCTCCCTGAAGAGATCCTTCTTTGGTTTTAACCAGGGCGTCATGAACCGATTCGACTTTCGATTTTTCGAAGATACGAGCCCCATTCTTTTCGGCGACCCGAGCGAGTTCTCGAACGAATTTTACCGGATGAAACAGCGCATCTTCTGGAGAGAAGAAAGCCTCTGGAAATCCAGGAAGGGATCTCCTTTCGACGGCAACCCGATCTCGCTCTAATTGCTCAGCACTTTCTTGAAGAACTTTCGCTTCTGCTTCGCTGCTTGCCGCCCGGTAACTACCGGTCTTCTGATAATCACAGGAGAGATTCTCTGAACGAATAACCTCTTCCAGAAGGGCATGATTCTGCCTGGTTAATTCCCAGATCGTTTTTGTCTTTTGGGGGCCATGAATTTCTTTCGATTTGCTGTAGTAATGATGAATCCCACTCAATAAGAATCCCGTACTGCGCCCAGTAGCGCCGGTGCCAAGAGATCCTTTCTCCACAAGGGCCACATCACATCCCTCCCGGGAGAGGAAATAGGCAGCGGCAACTCCAACAAGCCCACCCCCTAAAATGATAATCGAGCAGCGCTGCTCTCCCTGGAGAGATTCTCGGGGAGAAATGGGGTCTGTAAGCCAAGGGGAAGACATCTCGTCAGGGTACGAGCAAGAAAGGGGAAGGTCAACTAGGCGAGTTCTTTATGACACGCCTCTGCAACCGCCTTGGCAATCTTGTCCACGCGGGCACGATCATCCCCTTCTACCATGATTCGAAGGAGGGATTCTGTTCCACTATAGCGAAGATAGACACGACCTTTTCCGGCCAACTCTTTTTCCGCTTTCGCAACCGCGTCTGTCGCAAGCTCTTCAATCGGAACCCGCTTCTGAATACGCACGTTCAAAATGACCTGGGGAAACTTTTGAATGGGACTACACAGCGCAGAGAAAGGGATGCCTCCGGATAAAAGACTGAGGAAACGAATCGCCGTCGCCAACCCATCCCCGGTTGTTTGATCCTCGAAGAAAATCGTATGTCCGGAAGGCTCGCCTCCAAGAAGCAATCCTTCTTCCAGCATCTTTTCAGAAACGTATCGATCCCCTACTTGCGTACGGAGAAGTTCAATACCATTCGAATTGAGAAAAGCCTCTATACCAAAGTTTGCCATAACCGTCGAAACCACTCTCGGATCAGGAAGCCGGTTATTCTTTTTCATATCGAGAGCCGAAAGGGCAAGAACATACTCTCCATCCCGAATTTTACCCGTTTCATCAACGAAGATCGCACGATCCGCATCCCCATCGAAGGCCACCCCAGCATGAGCCCCCTCTTGAACCACCATCTTCTGTAATCCCTGCGGATGCATCGCACCACACCCTTCGTTGATATTTGTTCCATCCGGCGTGTCATTCAGAACGATCACTTCTGCGCCGAGATCCCCCAGAACCTTCGGGGCATACTCGGAAGCGGCTCCGTTTGCACAATCGATAACAATCTTCAGTCCCGAAAGCGCACCCCCTCGGGAGATCAGATGCTCCGTATAAGCGATCGATTTTTCTGCCAGATTTCGGGGCGGAAGGATTTTTACCGTATCGGATCGATGAAGTTTGGTACCAAATACCTTATCAAAGAAGATATGCTCGATATCGTTTTCAACCTTGTCGGGGACTTTCATCCCTTCCGGGGAAATCAATTTTAAGCCGTTATCTCGGGCTGGATTGTGGGAGGCCGAAATCATAATCCCCAGACTGGCACCCCAGAGACGAACCAGATGGGCAAGACCGGGGGTCGGAATCACACCCACCGTCGCTACGGGAAGGTTATGCGTAAGAAAGCCATCGATCAGCCCTTCTTCGATTTCGGATCCGGATTCCCGTGTATCTCGTCCAATCAGAACAAAGCCCTGACAGATCTTCTCTCCAGGAAAATCACGAACACCGGCAAAATTCTCGGGTAAAGGATTGCTGAACATACCGGGACTTTTCCGGAAAATATAGCCCAAAGCACGAGCAAATTTTCTCAGATAATCCGGCTCAAAGATCCCGCGACCAGCACGAGACCGAATTCCATCCGTCCCAAACAACTTCCCCATGGCGCAAAAGATACCTCATAAAGGGCCGCAGCGCAAACTCTACTTCATTACTTTCACGATCACTTCACGATTATCGGGATTCCGTATATCCGACATAGGAATGACCTGCACTTCTCCTGCGTACCGAGATTCGCGAATAACACAGTGAATTTGAGTAAGCGGAAACTGCTTTTCCGCCTCTAATTGGGCTTCGGGAATTTGGACCACAACAAAGGCATATAAAAGATTGGAAGCATCATCCCGAATCGCTTGGATCACATTTTCCGGACCAACCACGGTCACTTTTATCATTGTGGTCAATAATTCTAACCGACTGGTAATCGACGGAGGACCGGAAAGGTGGAGCGGAACATCTGCGTGAAATTTCGCTTTCTGAGGAACAAGGGTCACCTCCACGATCGGACGAACTTCTAAAGAGACCTCTGGATCAAGACCATCTCGAATCAGTTCCGCTTTTACGTTAAAAGAGGAGGCCCGATTCTCGACCGAAACAGGTTTGATTCGAATTACCTCGGGACGATGATCGGCCGGAAAGCGCAAAGGAACCGGGGAGGGACGAATCGTCACATCACCAACCTCAAATCCCGAAATAGGGGTACCCACCACGGAGGGTGTGGGGAGATCAAAGTCCGCGACTTTGAAGCGCACATATTCGACACGAATTCGGGAAAGACTTCCAAAATCTACCATCAGCGTTTCTGGAAGATTAAGGTCATCCAACCGAAGGTCTCGCGTAAAGTTCCCCATATCCCGATTAAATCGATCTTTGTCAATCACCGGTTCACATCGAATCCCCTTTTTCGATAACCCTCGAAGGTCTCCTTTTGGACCCGTTACCTTGACCGAAATAGTTTCTCCGAGAGGATCACCATTCGTATCCAAGAAGAGAATATGGGAAAGCTCGGATCGATTCTCAAGCCGGGGGAGAAAGGCAGCCGAGAACGTACCTGAATCGGTCGATTCTTCGTAGAGATAGATCCAAAGAAGAAGCGAAAGTCCAATCGCCATCGCTTTCGTTCCCCAATTGGCCAAGATCCATCTATCAAACCACTCCCTCATTGCTTCGACTCCCGCGTTACCCGAGTCTCTTCTGGTGTCCCGTTCCCAGAAGGGGTCGGGGCTGGATCAGAACCCTCCAGGGTTGGCTCCGCCCCCCCCTCCTCTTCTTCTGTCAGATAGAGTTCCGTCAACCGAACGCGCAAACTTTCGGCATCATAGCCAGGCGTTAGCATTCCTCCGGTACAGAGGGAGATCTTCCCGGTCTCTTCTGAAACAATAAGCACAATCGCATCCGTATCTTCGGATATTCCGATCGCAGCTCTGTGGCGTGTTCCCATCGACTTGGCCAAGTCCGGATCATCACTAAGAGGAAAAAGGCATCCGGCCGCCGCGATCGTATCGTGCCGCACAATCACGGCACCATCATGAAGAGCCGATCCTGGATAAAAGATCGTTTCCAGGAGTTCGCTCGTCAGACGTGATTCGATCTTGACCGCATTATCGACATATTCGTTCAGGCCAACATCCCGCTCAATTGCAATCAACGCGCCAATTCGATTTTTCGCTAATTTAGAAATGGCCTCGACAATCTCACGGATCACAACGGTGGAGTGTTGCTCTCGAAAAAGAGGAAAGAGAATCCGAGATTGAGCCAGTTTCTGAATTCCTCGACGAATCTCAGGAGCAAAGACAACGATCAATGCGACCGTAGAACCAGAGATCAACCATTTGACAACTTCTTTGAGATGAACAAGGCCTCCTAGTTCCGCTAGGTAGAGAAATCCTACGAAACAGAAGACAACAAGGAAAATGACCCCTTTGATCAGAGTGGCTCCACGCGTCCCCCGAAAAAACTTCAGGAGCGCGTAGATGACCATCGAGAAGATGGCGATTTCAAAAATAGCGCCCGGCTTCAGCAGCGCGTCGATCATAACTTACCCTGATCCCCGGGCTTTACGATCTCAGCAGGTCCGACATGAAGGCTACGTCGCGCATCTCTGCCACATCATGTACCCGCACGATCTGTGCCCCACGAAGAACCGAAACCGCAACCGTTGCCGCCGTCCCAAAGAGACGCTTTTCAACGGTCCGATTGAGATAATGACCCAAAAAGCTTTTCCGAGAAGTGCCAATCACCACGGGGAGTTCCAAAGAATGAAACTCCTCCAGGCGGGTCAGAATTTCCAGATTATGTTCTGGCGTTTTCCCAAACCCGATTCCCGGATCGACCATGATTCTATCATGCGGAATACCGGCGCTCAATGCCCGTTTTACCCGCTTCTGGAGGAAAGAGAGGATTTCCTCTACAACATCCCGATACCGAGGACGCCTCTGCATCGTCTTAGCACTTCCCTTTCGATGCATCAGGATAATGGAAGCCCCCGCTAGAGCAACCGTCTTTCCCATTTTAGGATCACCCAGAGCACTGACATCGTTCACGATTTTGGCTCCTGAGGCCAAAGCGGCAGCCGCCACATCTGCTTTTGTAGTATCGATTGAAATGAGGCCAGAAAGGGATTCGATCACAGGACAGACTCGGTCCATTTCCTCTTGAGAGGAAACAAGATCGGCACCTGGACGCGTTGACTCCCCACCAATATCAATGATATCGGCCCCCCACTTCTGCATTTTTCGGGCCTGACGGAGGGCACGAGTAGAATCGACAAACTTCCCCCCATCCGAAAAACTATCGGGGGTAACATTGAGGATCCCCATGATCCGCGTCCGAACTTTGCGCACGAGATTATGCCTGTTGTGGTCCGGCCAGAGGACTCTCTCCCGGATTCCAACCCGGCTTTGGATCTTCCGGAGAATTCGACTTCTTTGCCCGCTCTTCCTCCCGGGCACGTTCTCCATCCTTATCCGGAACAATATCTTCTCCTCGAAGAATCCTATCGACGTCCTCACCCGTTAACGTCTCATACTTGATGAGCAATTCAGAGATCGTTTCCATCTTCTCTCGGTTCTCTGAAATTAACGTACGCGCATGTACATACGCCTCATCAATGATCTTTCGAACTTCCTGATCAATATCCCACTGCGTTGCTTCGGAAAGGTTTCGAGTCTTCTGAATCTCCCGGCCCAAGAACATCGTCTCTTCATTATCCGCGTACGAAATGGGACCCATCTTGTCACTCATTCCCCATTCGCAGACCATCATCCGGGCAAGTTGAGTTGCCTTCTGGATATCGTCTTTCGCCCCTGCAGAAACATCCTTAAAGAAGAGCTCTTCGGCAATCCTCCCTCCGAACATCATGGAGAGGCGGTTCATGCAGTGAGTCCTTTGCGTCAAATAACGATCCCGATCGGGAAGGGAGAAGGTTGCTCCCAGGGCCATCCCCCGAGGAATAATCGTAACTTTATGAATAGGCTCGACGTCCGACAGAAGCAAGGCACCAATAATGGTATGTCCCGCTTCGTGATATGCCGTTATTCTGCGATCCTTCTCATCCATAACGCGGGACTTTTTCTGACGACCCCAAAGAACTTTATCCCGGGCCTCTTCGAGATCTTCCTGCGAAATACCTTCGAGCTTTTTCATCGTCGCCCGGATTGCGGCCTCATTAATCAGATTCGCAAGGTCCGCCCCAGAAAAACCGGGCGTTGCACGCGCCACCCTTTTCAAATCGACATCGCGATCTAATTTCACTTTTTTTACATGCACGCGGAGAATTTCTTCCCGCCCCACTACATCCGGAAGATCGATCATAATTTCCCGGTCAAATCGACCGGGACGTAAGAGAGCCGGATCGAGAACATCCTTCCGGTTTGTCGCAGCAACAACAATCACACCCTCATCCGTATCGAATCCATCCATCTCGACCAGGATCTGGTTGAGGGTCTGTTCGCGTTCGTCATGCCCCCCTCCCACTCCGGTGCCTCGACGGCGACCGACAGCATCAATTTCATCTAAGAAAATAATGCAGGGTGAATTTTCCTTCGCCTGCTTAAACAAGTCCCGAACCCGAGAGGCTCCGACCCCAACGAACATTTCCACAAAATCAGACCCAGATATAGAAAGAAAAGGAACTCCCGCTTCCCCCGAAATCGCTTTCGCAAGAAGAGTCTTTCCTGTTCCTGGCATCCCTACAAGCAGAACACCTCGTGGAATCCGGCCCCCTAATCGAGCAAACTTAGCCGGATCTTTCAGGAATTCGATAATCTCTTGAACCTCTTCTTTCGCTTCTTGGATTCCCGCAACATCAGAGAATGTTGTTTTCACCTTTTCTGCCGATATGAAGCGGGCACGGGACTTCCCGAAGCTGAGAACATTTCCCGGTCCTCCGGAAGAACGGATTTGCCGGAAGAAGAAATACCACGCCAAAACGATCAAAATTACCCACGGAATAAAAGGAAGAACGACTTGATAGAAGAAAACATTCGGAGGGTTGTAATGGAACTTTGAGGGGGCAACCCCGTCAGCCAACAATTGAAATCCATCCGGATGATCGAGATGCGCAGGAAGAACAGTAGCACGAATCCTCTCGTACTCCTTATTGTCCTTCTTGTACCGGTTGGTCATTTTCCCGGTAATTTCATCCCCTTCTAACCAGACTTCACTCACATTCCCATTCTTCTTTTGATCGAGGAACTCTTGAATCGAGACTTCCAGAACCAAGTTTGTCCCGGTTAATGTCTTCCCGTAGTAAAGAAGCGCGATCGCCGTAACCAAAAGAAAGAGAAAGAAAAGGAAACTTCGCGGTCGACGACGGCGAGAATCCTCATTCTGCTTATCCATGTCTTCGTTAAAATCCATCCGAGATTGTTCCTACCAATACGTTGATGTCTATCTTCCCAAATTTCGGTCCGCAAATGAAGCGGGCCAAATTTTACCAATCATTTTCTAATTTCGTAACCGCCCAGCGAGCTAATCGAGCGAAAACTTCTTGTTTTGCCGTATCTCTCGATTCCTCCCGGGCAACGGAGAAAAGAGCTGACTCCGTTCGAACCTCTTTCCAAATCACCTCATTATCCCGCGTACTCAACAGAGAAAGCTCTAATCGAATGGCAACCGACCCAACCAGAACATCATCTTGAGCCGTTTCCACCACCCCCGGTTGATCAAAATTGACGATCTCGCCCACCAATTTCACCGGGGCTTCCGGAGCGTTGACAACAATCCCGACGCCAATCATTTCCCGGGCCAAAAACGACGAGAGATCAAATTCATGCCCCCGGCGCTCGGTGCGATTGTCAAGGATCTCTAACCCAACTTCCGAATGAGAAACTAATCCACCCATCCGGTAGCTACAAGAGAGAAGCATCCAAGGGAGAAAAATAAGAGCTATTTTCACGGAGATAACTCACTCAATTTCTTTTCCGCTTTCTTCGCCCAAGATGTATTGGGATACCCTTTCTGAACCGCTTCGAAATATATCCGAGCAGATCGAATCAAACCCTTTCTTCGGTAATATTCCCCAACGCGAAACTCTTTTTCGGCTTCTTTATCGTTAATAAATGAAATCTTTTCTTTCGCATAAGGAAGAGACTGTTGAATGAACCCAGCCGCGTCCGAAGAAATAGTCGACAAGATGGGCGCCTCTTCTATGAATCTTTCAAAGTGCCTTCTCGCCTCTTTCAATCCATGA
>CAYRLD010000031.1:2725-12101 GCA_964424925.1 uncultured Planctomycetales bacterium | reverse complement strand
CGTAAAGGAAAAGACGTTACTCCTCCAGCTGTCCGTGATATTTACGCTCCTTCCGGCCGGGAACTCCATGTTGTTTTTCAGGAGCCGGTAGGGGTCTCCTCTGCTATTGATCTTTCTCACTACTCGATTAGTGATGGGGTTTCCGTAGAGGGGGCGACCTTGCTAACGGATGGAAGAACCGTCGTTCTCTCTACAACAGAGCAGCAGTGTGAGAAAGTCTATACCGTTTCTGTCAATGGCGTAGAGGATCGTGAGGCGACTCCGAATACGATTACTTCTGCCGTTCAGGTCTCTTACAAGGTTGAGCCTCAGACCGGGATCGCTCGAAGCGATTCTTGGGCTTTCTGGGAGGGGACGACTTTTCCCGGTTCCGGTTGGAATTCGCTCTCTTATGTAGACTTTGGCTGGCAGAGAGGTGTTGCTGGTCTCGGGTATGGGGATAGTGACGATACGACGTTCCTCGAGAATATGAAAGGGACCTACCTTTCTCTCTATGCTCGTCGTTTCTTCTCCGTTGGGGATCTTTCCTCGGTGACGGGGATGCAGATGAAGATTCGATACGATGATGGGTTCGTGGCGTATCTCAATGGAACGGAAATCGCCCGGAAAAATGTTCCCCTGGGCCAGGATGAGATGACGATGGCGAGTTCGGATCACGAAGCGGGTGATTTTGAGGTCATCGATCTTGCTGGGTATACCTCTTTATTGATAGAAGGAACCAACCTTCTGGCGATAGAGGGTCATAACGCTACTCTCTTTAGTAGCGATTTTTCGCTCCATCCGATTCTGGAGATCGATGGTGGAGACGTCGAGTCGGTGTTCACATCGAAGTCGATCTCAGAGGCTCCTTTGCCTTCTTCTGGAGGAGGGGGTTGCTTCGGGGGCGGTAGTGAGTCTATCGGTGGCGGAATGGTGGTTCCCTTTGCTTTCTTCCTTCTGCTTCTTGCTGGAAGAGTTTTCTTTCGGCGTAGGATTAAGGGGCGGGAATAAACCCGGAACTGTGCGAATCGGTGTCGACCTCGACGCGACCGTTGCTACTTTTGCGCGAGAAGAGAGTTCCTTGCTCGGAGACGGAGCTTTTCCAGGAAGATCCTAGATCTTCTCCGGGGCGGTTTCGCCACGGAGCGGTCGGGTTTGGGTTTGCACTGAAATTGAACTCTCCCCACCCCACAGCCTCTATTTCGTAAAGAAGGGCTGAGTACCAGGCGTAGTGGAATTGAGTCTCATTGTAGGTGGAGGCTGTGGTTACCGCCAGAATGCGAAAGCGGATCGATTTCTGGTATGCACTCAGTTTCTCCTGTTTCGCCTGCCAATTCGCTTCTGTTTCGAAAGCTCCCTCTTTGATCTGGAAACTTTCCCAGAGGTAGAAGTCTGACGAGGTGAGTTCTGTCGGGTCTCCCGATCCAAAGAGGTCGTCAGGGTCCCAACTGTTGGCCATGACCGGTAATCCCTTTGTATGTGCAGATTCGAAGGCATCATTTTGACGACTTCGTGTGTTTCCGAAATCGGTTCCGCAGTTGTCGAAGAAGATTCCCGTTGCTCCGATGTCGATCCACCCCTGTATACGGGTTTTGATTTCAGCCATGGAGTGGTTTAAGGTTGTGACCCCTAGGTCGATGTACCCGAATACGAGGGTTTCCTTGAGAGCGGCATTGCTTAGGATAATTTTTGTTTCGTCGTAGTCATCGTGCGTCTCTTCTTCCAGCCCGGCGCCTAGGATGACGTAGTCGTATTTGGAAAAATCTCCTACAGGGTCACCCCCTTCGTTAATGGCAGACGGATATCCGTAGTAGATCAGGAGGGTTCCCGGTTTCTTCAGGCTCTTTTTGTAGTCACAGCCGGGCAGAAGAAAGAGCGCCCCCACGATGAGAAACGCTCCTGATTTTAAGATGGACTTCACCGGCTCTTAGGGCCTTCGGAGAGAGAGAATCCCAGCCGCAAGGAGAATGAGTGCCAGCAGCCCGAGTTCGGGAGAGAGGGGTGATCCTCCGATCGATCCCATGCATCCACTGCCGACGGAACCACCGCCGAGCATGATTCCATGCAGCACCATTCCGTCGGTGACTTCAAAGCTCTCCGCCAGGCTCCACGGCCCGATATTTCCATTGCTGTCGATCGCCCGAACGCGCCAGGCGTAACTGCCCATCTCGAGGGAAATCGGGAGAGTTGTGTCCGCCCATTGAAGGGTCCAGGCGAGCGGGGTAGCAAAGTCTGTGTCGGTATCGATCTGGACTTCATAGCTGACAATCATTCCATTGTCTTGTGCTTCTGTCCATTCGAAGTTATTTGTTCCCGGTCCGATGATCGATCCTTCTTGTGGGTGAAGAAGGGCGACCGCTCCGGGTGCGGTTGTGTCGAGAGTTGTGTCGATCGTAAAGTTCCAATCGTTTGTGCTTTGGGTAGAAAGTCCCGCTCCGTTGACCGCGGTGACTCTCCAGGTGTACGCCCCGTTCGGGAGGGGGGTTGTTGTCGTCATTCCGTAGGTAGGTACTTCCTGACTAAAGACGAGATTCCCTTCTCCGTCAAAAATCTCAACGAGGTGGTAAGCGACACCGCTCTGCATATCGGTTCCGGGGCTCCAGGCCAGGAAAACCTCTGGATTGACGAGGTTTGCGGTTCCGTTACTGGGCCAATATTGCGAAGGGGAAGAAGGAGGGGTTAAGTCTGGAATTACGCCATTCGCCATGGTGAACGTGTTCCAGTCGGTCCATTCCCCTACGGTTCCTACTCCCGTCGCCCGAACGCGCCATGCGTACGTTCCTGCAGGGAGAGCGGGGGTCGTTTCTTCCGATTCCGTGACAAGGGTGCTTGTCAGGATACTTCCGTTGAGCATTAGTTCAATTTCGTACCAGTCGGCTCCTTCTACATCGGTCCAGTTCAACCAGACGCTTCCGAGGGGGAGAAGGAATCCGTTGGGAGGGAGAAGGAGTGTAGGGACTCCGGGAACAATACTATTGGTGATCAGGAACGACCACGTTTCACTCCAAGAGCCGACATTGTTGTAGATGTCGATCGCCTTTGCTCTCCAGTAGTAGGTGCCTGTCGGGAGAGAAGGAATCGTGATCGAGAGCGTACTTGTCGTTGCATCGAGCAGGGGGGTAGAAAATCCGGCATCGGTTCCCACTTGAATCCGGTAGTGATCGACTCCTGAGTCATCTGTTGCGGCCAACCAGGACAGGGTTGCTGGGTCGGTCGTTGCGAGAGTGTCGATCGGAAACTGGAGTTCAGGTTCGGTGGGAGGGTTGGTTTCTATCCCTGTATTTTTTGTAAAGGTCCAGGTGACGCTCCATCCACTCGTATTTCCATAAGGATCGACCGCTCGAACTCTCCAGGAGAAGGTTCCATCCGGAAGAGACACGGTTGCTTGGGGAAGAGTCGGAGAAGCTTGGTAGATGACCCCCGTATCGGAGATCTCAATATCATAGTGTCCGATTCCATTTGCGTCCGAAGGAATGCTCCAGGTAAAGAGGGCTGGATTGGTTGCCAAGGTGGCTCCGTTGCCGGGAGAAAAGAGGAAGGGAACGGTTGGTGCCGTTGCGTCGACCACAAAGGACCAACTGGTCGACCAGGGACTGACATTCCCGGCAGCATCGGTGCTGCGGATTTTCCAGTAGTGTAATCCATCCGCAAGGGGGGATGGTTGCATGTAAAGGTTGGGTGTTGTGTTGTGTAGCCCATCGACATCCCATTCGAACGTAACGCCTTCCCCGGACCATTCTAGAAGAGGGGAGGGCCCCGTTACGCTGCCCGGGGTCGGTGTAATTAAGATGGGTGCATCAGGAGGGGTTGTATCGAGGGTCACCCCGTCTGACCCGGCCGGGGAGGACTCTTTTCCACTGTTGTCGAACGCCCGAACGGAGACGTAATAGGTCGTTCCTTCTACGAGAGTGAGACCAGGAAGGGTGGCGGAGAGTACATTTCCGACAGGACTCCAGTCCGAGACATCGGTTCCTCCCGGAGTCGTTCCGACCGACCACTCATAGTGAGAGATCCCACCCGCATCGGTGAAGCCGGTCCAGTTTGCCGAAATCGTCGTGGTGCTATTTTGCCAGTCAATATCTGTGCTGTTCCCGTCGTTTACCGTGCCGGTTGTTGGTGGCACTGTGTCGACCGTAACGCCATTAGAGAAGGCGACCATTCCGACATTGCCAAGTTTGTCGATCGCTCGTACAGAGATGAAGTACGTTCCATCTGTAAGAGAGAGGCTGCTGTTGGTCATGGCGGTGACATTTCCGATCTCCGTCCAATCCATCACCGATGAGGTTCCGGGGATCATCCCGATCGCCCATTCGTATTTTTCAATGCCGATGCCCGCTCCGTCGGAGAAGCCGGACCAATTGGCCGAGAGAGTCGTTGTGGATGTCTGGAAGTCGATGTCGGCGGCCGTTCCATCGAGAACGGTTCCTGCTAGGGGTCCGGTGTAGTCGATCGTGACTCCATCAGAAATTCCGGGAATGGCATAGTTTCCAACCTTATCCCTTGCACGAATCGAAACGTAGATCGTTTCTTCTGCTAGGGACAACCCCGAGTTTGTAGCGGTTGTCACATTTCCGACAGGAGTCCAGTTTTGAATATTGGTTCCTCCCGTTGTGTTGCCGATGGCCCATTCATATCCGTCGACACCGCTGCCAGAGTCAGTTGCGGCCGACCAGTTGGCCGAAAGAGTAGAGCCTGAAGCTTGCCAGTCGATGTCGGTGGCTGTTCCATCTTGTACGAGAACGGTTGTTGGGGGAGCGGTATCTACCGTGACTCCGTCAGAGGTGGCGACCTCTCCAATATTCCCTGCCTTGTCGATCGCGCGAACCGATACGTAGTAGGCGGTTGCATTCGAAAGAGAAAGGGCGGATGCCGAAGAGTTTGTGGCCGTGCCCACATTGGTCCAGTTCTGAATGTCGGTTCCTCCTGAAGTGGTTCCGATCGACCAATCGTACGAGGCGATGCCGCTTAGCGCATCGCCAAAGCCACTCCAGTTCGCTTCGATCGACGTGTCGGAAGCCTGCCAGTCGATATCGGTTCCACTTCCGTCCGAGACCGTTCCTGCGGTCGGCGCCACTCCATCCACTCCGAAGGAGGTAATCGTGGACCAATCTGTGTATTCGTATCCGTCGTACGCCCGAACCATCCAGTAATACGTATCGCCACTTGCGGTAGCGAAAGTATTGGAGACCGTTGCTGAAATTGTTCCGTTTGAGATATAGGGCGAAAGCGGGGGGTTCGTCTTTCCAACAAGCCAGTTGTACTCGATCGAATCCGCTTCGGGGTCGGCCCCTCCTCCGGTCCAGGTGACGGTCTGAACTCCTGGCTGAAGCCATTCATTGTTTGTGGGCGTCGTATTGGTGGGAACGGCAGGAAGACCATTTTCCCGGAAAGAGCGGGTGGCGGAATAGTTCGACCAAGAGGATCCGTCATGAGCTCTGACCCGCCAGTTGTACGTTGTGGCGTCCGCTGCTCCGGTCCAGTTGTAGCTGGTGCTGCTTCCCGAGTAAACAGCCGTTGTTGGGGAAGCGGCGGTGGAGCAATAAAGAGTATAGGTGATCGGGTCTCCATCCGGATCGGTCGAAGCATTCCAAGAGAAGTTGACTGAGTTGCCGGTAGTCCGAACCCCTTCTGCAGGACCGATGAGTGTCGGGGTGGTGGGGATTAGGTTATACGTGACTTCCAAGGTGGACAGGTGGAGCCAAAGGGTGACGCCCCGGTCTCCTCCCTGGTTGGCGGCGAAGCCAATCCCGAACCAGTTGCTTGCGAGCTGGGACTGAATCTTCGCATCGGCCGCTGTTCCGAGGTCGAGCCACCCTGTGTACCCTTGTCCTTTCGCGAGGTTCTGACTGTTGATGTAAATGCTGCCGTTTACGCAATCCGAGTAGTGCGAACTGGCGGAACGAGTTGCGTAGTTGACCGCCATGTCTCGTGCTCGAACATAAATGCTGTTACTGTCGAATTCGCCGTAATTGGTGTTGGGGACGTAAATTTTGAGGCGGGAATTGGTGATGGCGGCAATGTCCGGGACCGTGGTGGTGTCCCAGTCCGCAGCTGATCGGTATGTTTCATCGATCCAATCCTCATCATAGCCCACATGGCAGTCGTACCAGTAGTTGCTTCCATAGGATCCCTGGGCATATCCGGAATTAGAAGTGGCATTTCCGAAAGAAGACCAGAAGGTATCACTGGAGACCCACCATTCATCCGAGTGGCAGCTGTTATCGACTTGAACCCCCGAAGCGGTCCATGTAGTCGGGTCGATCTTGATGGGATACTCTCTTTTTGGATCGACGACCCAGTCGGCGGGGATCTGAATTCGCATCTCGTAAAGGCCATCCCCTAAGGGAGTCACGAGATAGGTTCCACCAGCTCTGGCGGAGCTGTTTTCTTCAAAGGCGATCGGCACTCCAATGCGGAAGAGTTTTTCTCCCTGAAGGGTCGTCACCCAGATGTTTCCTGCGGTAAGGAAGGCTTCTTTCTGAATCTCTCCATCAATCGTGAAAGCCATCTCTTTTCCCAACTCGATCTGTCCGACGAAATCGACCGTTTGGGTCGCTTCGGGTAGAACGGGGGCGCTATTGAGAATCAGGTCATGTTTGACCAACCCGGCGTGTACTTGATATTGCGCGGTCGCTCCTGGGAATATTTCAGGGTAGCGAATTTCATTTCCAGCTACGAGTGCCGAAACATCCTTCTTGCTCCAGAGGGCGATATATTTTTCTTCCGCCGTTGTGTATCCGAGGGAGAGAGGGGTCCATGTATAGGATTCTTCTTCCGAGATTCCGATTCTCATTGAGGTCGAGGTAGTGGGGAACCAAGATTTGATCCCGTTTTTTACGTTCTCGTATCCATTCGATGATTTTGTGAGTTCGATTTCGATCTCTTGCCAGTTTCCCTCTTCGTCCCGGTAGTGGATCGGAGTGGGGGCAATGAGCGCAGAATAGCTTCCATCCGCATTCTTAAAGTGGCGCGCCTTTTCTCCGCGCAGTTCCAGGACCTCATTTGGGCGGTTGAGGCTCTTGAGGAAATCTTTCCACTCGATATCCTTTCCCTCGAGGGTCGCTTCCTGTTGAGCGGCCAGTGTGCTCTGTGCTCCCGGCTGCATTCCCAGAAGGGATATTCCGGTGAGGAGTGCGAGAAGAAGTGGAAGCTTCGATGATTTGCCCATGCTGTGTCCCCTAAGCATTCAGTTCAATTCCAGCGACTGTTTCGAGAAAAGCGGAAAGCTTACATATATAGAGAGGGAGTTCCCTCTGTCGGTATTCGATGGATCGTTGTTTGGGGAAGATGCATTCTTTCCTGTACGTGCTTTTGAAATGTTTCCGCAGAGAAAAATTCGGAAAAAGGGAGGACCCGATACTCCATAACCATCTACCCATATACTCACCCATATGTACTAAGAATAAGAATATTATGGGTGGCTGGGGAAGTCAAGGGTCTAGGTGCACATTTTCATATTTATTCAGAAATATCGTATTTTTGCCATTTTTATGTGGTAAGAGCCTATTTCTCGGTACACTTTGAGAGCAAAATCTGACTTTACCTCAGGAGGAACTATGAAATCTATTCTCGCGATCCTTATGGGCCTCTTTTGCGTTTCCGGAGTCTCTGCTCAGGATAAGTGCAAACTCGATGTGCGTTCCCGGGTGGGGGACAAAGTAACCCAAACAGAGAAATTTTCGATGGAAGGCGCGATCACCGTAACGATGGGCGAAATCAAACAAGAAATGGAGATGCTCGAGACCAAAAATCAGGTCAGTATCGATCATGTTCTCTCCATAGATGAGGATGGATGGCGAAATAAAGTTCGCCGTACCGTCAAAACGAAAGTGGAGAAATCGAAAAATCCTGGAGAGCCGGAGGAAAAGGAGACCGTCAGCCCCTTGGAGGGAAAAACGTTTGTCCTTATCCAGGAAGGGGATGATTCGCGGTATGAAGAGATTCCCGAGGGGATCGAAGCGTCCGATCTTTCGGGAATGGATCTTCGCCGTCCCATTTTTGTGAAACGTCTTCCGAAAGGGGATGTCTCTGTTGGTCAGACTTGGGAGATTCCAGAGAAAGAACTATTGGAAGACTGGGCGGAGGATCAGGGCGAGGATGGCGTGAAAATGTCTTCCGGGTCGGCCGAGGGAACTTTGAAGGGAATCGAAGAGGAAGTTGCGACGGTCGTCTATGTCATCAAAATGGAAGGCAAGACTCCAGATGGGATGGCGAACACGATGGCTCTGACCGTTACGGCTCGGATTGATCACATAAAAGGACAACTCCTATCGCTTCATGGAAAAGGGACAATGATCTTTTCTGGTGAGATGGAGCAGGGAGGTCAAGCGATGGAATTGAGCGGGAACTTATCGATGAAGATGGCGGAAACGTACTCGTACGAATAAACACTCTTTGTTTTGACGGGTCGCTCTCTTGGGAGCGGCCCGTTTTTTTATTTTAAATATTCTGACTGATTCGTGCATATTTTTGTGGTATTCGATCCCCATATGGGTTACCAAGTTCTCTTCTGAGGGGCGGCGGGATACAAGCAGGGGGTAGCGTGATGAGACGTATCCATGTTTGGATCCTTTACCTGTTCTTTTTAACACTTCTGAGTTGCGGGGATGATGATCCGGTTCCTGTGGTGGCAGGCAGCCTGGAGAGTTCCCCGGTCAAGCATGTCTATGGGTATGCCTACAAGAGCGACTTAACCAAGTCGAGCATGATCAAAGACCTTGAGCGTGAGCAGATCACGGCGGTGGCTCTGCATGCGGCCTATCCTGAGAGCAACGGCGACATCGGTGATTTCGATGTCACCACCTCTACCGTGGCGGACTTCGTCGACAAAGCGCATGAGCATGGTGTGAAGGTGCACCTGAACATTGCTTGCTTCTCTTCTTCCGATTCGAAGTCGGTTCTGAAGTACCACAAGAACAAGATGACGGCGCAAATTATGGATCTTGTGGAAGCGGGAAATCTGGACGGTGTTTGTCTCGATTTCGAAAACATTCCCAAGGAAGAGTATTACCGAGACCTCTTCGCCACGTTCTCTGAAATGCTTTCGGAGAAACTTCATGAGAAGAACATGGAACTCTTCATCGCGGTTGGGAATCGCCCTGGAGGTGATGATGATCCCGATCGCCTCGCGGCCGCGGCGGATGGTCTCTTTATCATGGGGTACGCGTATGCGGGTCCGTGGAGTACCTATGCGGGGCCGACCGCTCCGTTAACAACCGGTGGAAAGTGGTGGGCGGCCTATTCAACCTACCTTTTTGACGAAGAGTCGGAGAAGACGTGGGTCGCCAAGGGAGTCGATCCGAAGAAGTTGATCTTAGGCGTTCCTTTTTATGGATACCGGTGGAGACCACAATCACCAACTGGTGTGCACCAAAGAAGGAACTCGAACCGGCCGACT
>CAYRLD010000031.1:0-2715 GCA_964424925.1 uncultured Planctomycetales bacterium | reverse complement strand
TATGGATACCGGTGGCAGACCTACGGGCTCGGCGTGAAGAGTCAGACCGTATCCGGTACGGCGAAGGCTCTCACGGTAAGCTATATCCTTTCGAAGTACGGAAAAGAGTGGGATAGCTATTCCCAGACCCCTTATTACGCATGGAGTTCCGGTGGAGACTACTACCAGGTCTGGTATGACGATGCGGAGAGCTTTGCATTGAAATTTGATGCGGCCCATCAAGCTGGCTATGGCGGAATCGGTATGTGGAAACTCCCTTGGGCTACTGATGATATTTGGAATGAGATCAAAAAATACCAGGAGGCGGAATGAAGAAGTTTCTCTTTCTTCTCGGAATCGGGTTGATGCTTCTCGGCGGGTTTTTCCTGTTCCGAGGGGATTCCGGGTCAGGGGAAAACCCTTTCTCTAGATCGATGAATACGTTTTATTCCGGAGAGGTCTCTGATACGGCCTCTTCTTCCGATTCATCCGAAACGGTTCTCGGTTCTACGGAGAATTCGCTTCCCCATGAAGATCTTGTCTCCCGTTTTACGGAGGGCAAAGAGAAGCGGGACTGGAGGGAGGTTCTTCGTCTCCGGCGCTGGCTCTCTACGCTCCCTTCGAAGCAACTTCTTTCTCTGGTGTCGTATATGGAGAGAGAGGGTCAGGGGCTTCTTCTCGGTGAGATGATCGAACTCGCATTCAAAGCGTCCGAGGATCGCCACTTTCGTCGCGAAGTTTCCCGAGTGGTGATGTCATCCGTAGAGGGGGTAGAGGTTCTCCGTGAAGTAGATCGACGGCAGATGTTTCACCTGCTGGCGGTGTATGGCGGGGCGAATGGAGCTGTAAAACTTCTTTCTGTCCTGGGGAACGAGGAAAATCCGGACGTGAAGCAGGCGGCCTCCCTCGCTTTGGGAAAAGAAGGATCGCTCAATTCTATTCCCCACCTGAAACTGATGGCGGATCAGGTTGACCTCGATCTTTCGGGGATCTATGCCATTCTTGCTCTTGAAAAGATGGGGCGTCGAAGCGAATCCCGTTTTTCTGCTGAGGTGACCTCTTCTTGGAAGCGATCTCTGGTGAAGACGATCGAATTCGATTCCGATTCGAAGCGGGTCGGTGAATCTCTTGTTGCCCTTTCCCGCCTTCATGATCGAGGAACAAATGAGATGCTGATCTCTTTGGTCGAACGGGAGACTTCCTCTATGGATTTCCGTAGAAAGGCGCTTGCTCTTCTGGCACAAGAGGGAACGGAGGAGAATCTAGAAGCGCTCGACTCCCTTCCATATACGGAGGAACTTTCGGCTGAAATTGAATCAGCACGGAAAGCGATTCAATCCCGTCAAAGGGGAGGAGGAAAATAATATTTCGATAGGCTCTTTCCTCCTTTGCTTCGTTAAAAGAGCGTTCCTCTGACCGGAACGGTATATAATGAAAGAAATGAAGCGAGATGAACCGGAGAGTCTTACCCGAAGACACTTCAAGCGGCTTTGTCGTGTGATCCTCGACGAAGAGGATGATGATGTCTCCTCTGAATCGAAGGTAACTCGATTTGGGCGCTTTATTCTTCTTTCTGAAGTTGGCCGGGGTAGTTTCGGTGTCGTCTGGAAAGCACATGATCCGACGATGGATCGTGATGTTGCCCTCAAGATCCTTCCCCCCGTTTCCCGCGATGAGGATCAAGGCCGCCTCCTTCGTGAGGTACGAGCGGCCGCTCGTCTTAATCACCCTGGAGTGGTCTCCGTTTATGAGATGGGAGAGGTCGAGGGGCGGCCTTTTATCGTGATGGATCTCGTGGAGGGATCCCCTCTGGGACCTTCCCTCAAATTGAAGAAACGGGCGATCCTCAAGATCATGGTTCAACTTGCGGATACCCTTCAATATGCTCATGAACAAGGGCTCGTTCATCGAGATATTAAACCTTCCAATATTCTGATCACCAAAGAGGGGCAGCCTGTCCTTGTCGATTTTGGTCTTGCACGAACCATCGGTCGAGATGAACGGGTAACGATGACCGGGGCGATCTTTGGTACCCCCGCCTATATGTCTCCAGAGCAGGCGGGCGGCACTCCGGGAGAGGTTGATTCTCGTTCGGATGTCTACAGTTTGGGTGTGGTTCTTTATGAACTGCTCGGAGGACGTCTCCCGCACCAGGGATCGACTCCCTATGAAATTACACAGGCGATTTTGAATGAGGACCCCCCCCGATTGACGACTCTCGACTCTCGAATTCCGATAGAACTCGAAGCGATCACTTTCATGGCGATGTCCCGATTACGCGAGGGCCGCTATCGGTCTGCGGGGGAATTTGGAGTCGACCTGAAAGCCTATCTTGAGGGCGGAATAGTCAAAGCTCGCCCGATCAGTTCCTTTCGTCGTTTCTTTCGACGACTTCGGCAGAAGCCTCTTGTTCCGGTTTCTTCTCTCGCTGCGTGTGGATTGATTGCCGTAGGGGTTTGGGTCGGAACGAAAATGGGGAAGGACGGCCCTGTTCCGACTCCTCCGATTGGTCCCCGTCCTCCCATGGTCATCAAAGAGGGAGGGGAGAAGCACTTTCAGGTTCTTCCTGATTTACATGAAGCCATTTTTGATCGGCTCAACGGGAAACCGAGTAAAGATCTATCCTCTCTTCGCAAGGAGATAGAAGCGGTTGTGGTCGCTTCCCCTCATAATCTAATCGGATATCGATCCTTGGCGCAACTCGATCTTCTCGCGGGAAAGAAGAAGGCCGCGCTT
>CAYRLD010000030.1:0-12228 GCA_964424925.1 uncultured Planctomycetales bacterium | reverse complement strand
TCCTTTTCGTGCGGCCGCTTTCGCGACTTCGAATCCCATTTTGCCTGTAGAGCCGTTTGAAAGAAATCGGATGTCGTCGATATGCTCTCGGGTTGGGCCGGCGGTTACGAGCAGATGCACTGTTCGATTTCCTGGAGAATTTGCATCGGTTCGGCCAGTCGACCGACTGCATAGGTTCCACAAGCGAGAAACCCTTCCCCAGGAGGGACGATTTGATATCCCAGAATCGTTTCCAGCTTTTTTGAATTTTCTTGGACCAGAGGGTTTTCCCACATGCGATTGTTCATTGCCGGGGCGATCAGAACGGGGCAACGAATGGCGAGCATGAGAGAGGTGAGGAGGTCATCAGCAATTCCGTTAGCCACTTTCCCAATGAAGTTTGCTGTGGCGGGGGCGATGATGACAAGGTCGGCATTGTCCGTTTCCGAGATATGGGTCGCATCGGTGACACTTTCTACGTCGTACTGGTCGATGAGAACTCGGTTTCGTGTAATTGCCTGAAAGGTGAGAGGTCCTATGAACTTCGCAGCGCCAGAGGTCATGACAACCGTGACCTCGGCGCCCCGCTGGACAAGTTGAGAGGAAAGCTCGGCGCTTTTAAAGGCCGAAATCGACCCTGTCACTCCGAGGATGATCTTTTTTCCGGATAAAGATTCCCTTTTCTTCAAGGGTCTTCTCCTCTCTTAGGACTTCTTCTTCTTCGGTTTTTTCTTGGCAGCGTCTTCTGGACCATTTTCGATCCCGACTTTTCCCTGCTTAATCTCTTCCATGGCGACATGGATGAGGTTTTTCGCGTCGCTTTCGATGAGGCGAACCGCTCCGCGGGTCAGTTCCTTCACTCTCTTCTGGAGAAGAACCGTGAATCGGTACCGACCACCAACTTTTTCCGCAAGTTCATCAATTTCTGATTTGTTCATTCTAACCTCATTCTCCACGAAACTTTGCATGGCACACCTTCCTTCATAGAATACTGCGTATCTTTAATTCTTCCCCGATTCGGCTTACCGTTCGGTCCACCGTTTCGTTTACAACAACTACGTCGTACAGATCCTTCTGCTCCAATTCATGTCTGGCCGCGTTTAGTCGGCGAGTTAAGCTTTCTGGGGACTCCGTGTCCCTTCCTTTGAGACGTCGTTCCAACTCTTCTTGGCTCGGAGGCGCGATCAAAAAGAAGATCGCATCTACCTCTAGATTTCGAACGCTTCGAGCCCCCTGCGTGTCGATATCGGCAACGACTTTTTTTCCTTCTGATACCGGATCGAGGATTGAAGTTTTCGGAGTTCCGTATAGGTTTCCGAAGATGGTCGCTGTTTCCAAGAACCGATTTTCTTCTATCCCTTTTTCAAATTCATTCCGGCTTAAAAAGTGGTAATCTTTCCCGTTTACCTCATGAGAACGAGGTGGGCGGGTTGTCGCTGTGATCACCCGTTCAAAACGTTGCTCTTCACACAGTTTTCGTACCACCGTCGTCTTTCCCACGCCCGAAGGACCCGAGATGACGATCAATATCCCGTTATTCGATATTTTCCACCTGCTCTTTGATTTTTTCCAATTCGGCTTTGATGTTGACTGCGGAGCTAGAAATTTTTGCATCATTTCCCTTTGCCGTCATCGTGGTCGTTTCTCGGACCATTTCCTGATTGAGGAAGTCCAGTTTTCGTCCCATTTGCCCACCCGATTTCATGATAGAGCGGAACTGCTTGATGTGGGATTGAAGTCTCTGGAGTTCTTCGCTGATATCACACTTGTCGGCGTGAACCGCAACCTCCCGTAGAATATCTGGTTTGGCAATATCGAACCCTTTGTTCTTTAAAAGGTTTTGGATGCGGGACTCGAGCCTGTTTTCATATCGGGTAAGGACCCCTCCGGTTCGCTTTTCGATGATACTCGCTAGTTTTTCGATGCGCTTTAATCGTCCCTCGAGATCTTTTTTAATTCCTGACCCTTCCTTTTTTCTCATCTTTGCGAGATTGTCAAAGGCTTCGATGATAAGTTGTTTTGTCGCAGGCCAGGAAGCCGCTTCTTTGTCCTCGTGTCCGGAATTATTCCAGAGATGGGGGAAGGAAAAGAGGGAGTTCATCTTAATTTCCCCCTCCACCCCCGCTTCCTTTTGGATTTTCCGGAGATGTTGTACGAAGTTTTTGATGGTCTTTCCATCGGGAAGATTTTGGGTCTTATGGTGGATTGGCTTTAAGGTCACCAAGACGGTAACACTCCCGCGATGAACCTTCTGCCGTAAAAGTTTGTCGATCTCATTTTCATGTCGGGCAAGAGCATCCGGAAGGCTCTGTTTTAGGTTGATAAACCGATGGTTAACAGATCGAACTTCGATTTCAATATCAAAGTTTCCGTTTCGTTTCTGGGCGCTTCCGTATCCGGTCATACTTTGCATGGTTTTGTTCCTGGTTTAATTGCGACTTCTCCCGCTTTGCAGTCTGGGCATTCTTCCGGTGTCCACGTTGGTGGTGTAATGGAAAGAAGAAAGCGATGGTCTTCTGTAAACTTCTTATCCACTCCTCGGTCTACAAAGCTTGCCACACCAACAACGGTTCCCCCGGAGGCTTTTACGAGATCGACCGCTTCCTTTGCCGAACCGCCCGTCGTAATGACGTCTTCTGCAACTAATACATTATTCTCTTGGACTTGGAACCCTCGTCGTAACTCGAAGGATCCGTCCTTGCCTCGCTCGCAGAAGACGGAGCGGGCTTGGAGGTGTCGTGCTAATTCATAAGCAGGGAGGATTCCACCATAGGCAGGGCCTACGACGACATCAACCTTAAGATCCTTCCATTTCTGGGCTAGTTCTCGGCACAGTTTTTCCATTTCTGCTGGCCATTCTGTTACGCGAGAGCATTGGATGTAGGTGTTTGTATGGAGACCGGAAGCGAGCTGAAAGTGGCCTTTCAGGATAGCTCCCGTCTTTTCAAAAATTTCAGTGATCTCTTTTTCGTTCATGATTATTTTGTTTCTTCTGTAGTGGGGGCGTCGTCTTCTTTTCCTTGTCCTGAAGTTATTAAGTTAATGCTGAAGGCAAGGACGAGGAAGCTAACGGCCAAGAAGAGCGTAAACTTGTTGATGTGGCGATGAGCTTTGGTTCCAAAGAAGGTATCACTCCCCATCCCGCCAAAGGCGGCCGCGATTCCTCCCTCGCTTGAGGGGGTGATGACGACCATGAAGATCAAGAGTAGGGTGATGATGACGAAGAGAACTGTGAGTAATGTGATCATAGGGCGACCTTTGCAATCTGGACGAAAGAATGGACCTGGAGGCTTGCTCCTCCTACCAAGGCCCCATCAATATTTTCTTGAAGCATTAAAGTCTCAATGTTGTCTGGTTTTACACTTCCTCCGTAGAGGATGCGGATATTATTGGCGACCGCTTCTCCATACTTCTGACGAAGAAACTTTCGAATAAATAGGTGCATCTCTGCTGCCTGGTAGGGTGTAGCGGTCTTTCCCGTCCCTATGGCCCAAACAGGTTCGTATGCGAGTACCATACCGGATGCGTCCCCCGCTTCTACATTTTCTAATCCCTTTACGAGTTGGCGCTCGACGACCGGAAGGGCATCTCCCATTGAGCGTTCTTCCAGGAGTTCTCCAACACAAAGGATTGGGGTTAGCCCGTGTTCGAAGCAGGCACGTACCTTTTTATTTATTTGATCGTTTGATTCTCCCATAACATGTCTTCGTTCGCTATGGCCAAGGATGACATATTGACATCCGGCCTCTTTTACCATCAGGGGAGAAACTTCTCCGGTATACGCCCCTTTCGCTTCCCAGGCACAGTTTTGTGCTCCCATTAGAATCTTCGAATCAGCAAGAGCGGACTGCACCGTGTGCAGATAGGGATGGGGTGGGCAGAGAACCACTTCCCGTCCGTCCAGATCTTCCAATTGGCGTTGGATCCCGTTGGCAAGATCACGGGATTCCTGCACGTTTCCGTGCATTTTCCAATTTCCGGCGAAGAGAGGGAGGCGCATGAGAACGTGACAGTATATAGATGTATAAAGGGGGGTCAAGGGGAAAAGTGTTTGAAGCCGAGGAGGTTAGAAGCGGAAATCGAGGCCGAAAGTAGGTCCTTGCAGTATGACTTCCATTTCCTCTCGAGAACCCGAGCGCGTCATTTTCCCAGAATGGGCTCTAAATTGCCCATAAATACCGATAAATCCAAGTTGGAGAGAGAACTTCTGTGTGAAATCGATTCTTAGGAGGGCAGAAATCTCCGTTATTCTGGCGGAAGCCCCAGAAGCGTTTGTAGGAAAGCTCTGGTTTATATTCAGGAGGATCCCGGCGGGACCATGCTGCCAGAGGCCTAATTCGACTCCCAAATAAGGGGAGAAGCGGATCAACTCGCTGATGACGTCACCACTGGCGGAGGTGAGAAGGCTGTCTCCCACAATGCCTGCAGTTAAAGCCAAGTCAAACTTAGATTCGGAGGTGTAGCCGAGTAGTCGGTGCGAGAATAAGACCCCCAACCTTTGCCAGAGAAGAAAACTATCTAGATCGTTATCCGAATTTTCGCTAAGGGTTTGATTGGCAGAAAATCCAATAGGCCTGTAGAGGAAAATGACCGAGTTGTCTCGATTGACGGGGAGGTCAAAGTTTATACGCAGTCCTGCACTTTCCATAGAAAGGTCATCTTCCAGGGACTGTGTTATCTGTTCTTTGTCCGTGATGCTTCCTGTTGTTCTTTCGAGGATGAAAAACTCTGCTTGGATCTGTGGAAGCATCCATTCGAAAGGTTTGAGTTTATCGGGGACGCCTAGACGGGAGAGGTTGGGTGCATCCGAAAATGACCAAGGATCCGCCTTCTCTTCCTCTTCTTGGAAGTCGTAGATGTATGCTGGTTGTGTTTCTATGGCAAGGGTTTCAGACGGAATCGATTTCGTCCTCATCGGAATATCGACAGGGACGGGAGGAGCTGGACGTGCTTTCATTCTGCCCGATCGGGAGGCCACTTCGATGGAGGGAGTCGATTCGATCTCTTTTTCTGGGAGTGGTTCTACCGGCTTTTTAAGGAGCCGGGAGACTTCGAGAAGTTGATTCGGAAGCGAGGTGGATATGTCCTGGAACGTAGCGGGGAGGAGTGATAATGCAGGGAGGACAGCGAAGCATACCATTCCCATAAGCCCAGCCGGTGCTAGTTCTCTTCGGGCTCTTTTTCTCTGGGCTAGATTGACTTTCTGGTGAGAGAAGTAGCAAGAAAAACAGCGTGCTATTAACCAGGTTGTAAGAGAGAAAAGGAAGAGAGAGAGGCATAGGCATGCAAAATGAATCCAAAGCATAGAGTATTGGTTGACCATCTGAAAAAGTTGATGGGTTGCGAGTAGCCCCGCACCTGTCCATGCAGGAATCAGCATGAAAAGGCGTCGGGCGAGCCAATAACGATATACCTTGGACAGGTCGGACATCTTCTTCTCCCGCCCATATATTAGGAATATTTAACCAAAGTACAAGGATTCGGGGGAAAAAGACATGGAGAAAGGAATATTAAAGGGCGGAGACCCACACGCCACCTGCAGTGAGGTGCAATCTCCGCCCTGTACGGGGAACTTGTCTTTTGATGAAATCATGGTACCCCAGAGTCGATTAAGATTTGATGAGAGTGGGATGAAAAATTCCTCATTTTAGAAGGAATGTTTCCCCTTTGCCTCTAGGTGGCTACAATTAAGGTCTACAGGGGAATATATTGTGAAAATACTGGTTGTCGAAGACGAAAAAAAACTCTCCGGTTTTGTAGAGCAAGCCCTCAAAGAAGGCGGGCATGTGGTGGAGGTTTCTCATGATGGAGCGGAGGGGGAGGTTCTGGCGCTTTCCGGAGATTATGATGTGGTTCTTCTCGATCTGAATCTTCCCAGTCGCGATGGTATATCTATTTTGCGAGAGATGAGGAAGGCGGGACTGTCGACGCCCGTTCTCATTCTTACCGCCCGGGATACGGTTCAGGATCGGGTGCTTGGACTGGACGAAGGAGCGGATGATTACCTTACGAAACCCTTTTCTCTGAGTGAGTTATTGGCCAGAATCAGAGCCCTTTTAAGAAGAGGCTCTTCCAGTAACGCGGTTACGGACCTGTCGTATGATGACCTGGTCGTGGACTTGGTTAGCCGCACCGTGGTTCGGGGGGAGCGGAAAATCGACTTAACACCCCGAGAGTTTTCCCTCCTGGAGTATCTTCTCAGAAATGCGGATCGAGTTGTTACGCGCAGTGCCATTGCAGAACATGTATGGGATTTTAATTTTGAGTGGAATTCCAATGTGGTCGATGTTTATGTCAATGCACTTCGCAAGAAACTTGAGTCCGAAGGGGAGTCTCGTTTGATTCAGACTGTACGGGGCGTGGGGTATTCCCTGCGAACAGTGGATGCTTCATAGTGTTCGCGGTCGGTTGACGGTTCTTTTTATGACGCTTATGGCGCTTCTTCTCGCCATTTTCTCGGGAAGTGCCTACTTCTGGTTTAAGAAATCCCTCCTAGAAACGGTCGATTATCATCTCACTCTCCATCTTCGAAATATTCAGAAAGATTTTGCAGAAGCGTATCAACAAGGGAAGAGTCCCGAGAGTCTTCACGTGGAGGGGGAAATTCGTTGTACGATTTATGATCCCAAAGGGGCTCCCGTTTTTTCTTCTTCCAAAACCGTTCTTCCGAATCAGCCCGGCTCACAGGTAATGACAATCGATTCCGGAGCACGCATGAGAACCGCTCTTGTACGAACGGAAGAGGGGGATTGGTTGGTGGCGGTCGCTCTCGGGCAGGAAGGTGTTACCAGAGAGCTTTCAGACCTCCGCACTTCCTTTTTTCTCTTTCTTCCCCTCTTTCTCCTGGTCTCTGGGATTTCTGGCTATTTTGTTTTGGGGAGAGCTCTTTCTCCTGTGGAGGAGATTCGTCGCAGGGCTGAACGGATTAGTCGCTCTCATCTGAATGAAAGAATTCCTCTTTTTGATGTTCCGGGAGAATTTGAAGATTTAGCGCGAACGTTTAATGACATGTTGGGAAGACTCGAGAGAGCCTTCGATGATATGCAGAATTTTGCTTCCGACGTTGCTCATGAATTGAGGACCCCTTTAGCGAACCTTCGCGCGACACTCGAAACAGCCATTCAGGGGCAAGAGCCTCCCTCGGATCACCTTCTTCATAGTTTTGCCGAAGAAATCGATCGAATGACCCGAATTATTACCGATCTTCTCACCCTGGCGAAACTCGATCTTCGGCAGTATGCGCTGCAAAGAGAAGATGTTTCTCTTACTTCCTTGGTAGAGGAGGTTCGAGAAATTTGGGATCCGGTTGCTCAGGAAGGAAAGGTTGAATTAACCTGCTCTGCCGATGAGGAAGAGATTACGGTGCAAGGGGACAGTGTTGCTCTTCGGCGTGTTCTCATGAATCTTGTTGAAAATGCCATCAAGTACAACGGTCCCGAAGGGCGAGTAAATATGTCCCTCCGTCATAATAAGGAAATCGCTCGAATAGAGGTTTCCGATACAGGGGACGGCATCCCATCCGAGCATCTGGATCGACTTTTCCAACGGTTTTACCGAGTGGATCAAGCACGGGCTCGGAGTACCGGTGGGGCTGGTTTGGGGTTGGCGATCTGTAAATCATTTGTGGAAGCGCATGAAGGGTCGATTTTGGTACGGAGTAAACCGGGGGAAGGGACGACCTTTACGGTGGAATTGCCTCTTCAACGATAGCGTCGTTATGCTGGTCCCCGTTCTGCTCCCTTGGTAGAATTCAGGCGGTTGATCGGTCCAAAGACCATCACAGCAACGGTTTGTTTCGCGATAGAGAGAGAAGAGGGGGGGTTCCCATGTTCCGGTTCACCATATTTTTGCTTCTGTTTAGCTTCACTTCCTTGACCACTCTGTATGCACAGGAAGAGGGTCTGTATCGCAATGAAGATCTGCAGATCCAAGTTTCTGTTTCTCCCCAAGAGTATGAACTTCGTTCTGATCCGGCTTCCTTTGCCTTCGGATGGAAAGGCGCCCTTTGTGAGATATCGAGTAAGGATTCCATGGTGGGCGGTGTGCTTCTCCATTTCCCTGCCGCGATGAAAGCCGAGAAATATGTTCAGTGGAGGGAGAAGAGCTGGAAAGCGAGCCCGAGTGTGAAAACGTTTGACCGAGTGGCCGAGACCTCATGGATAAAGGATCTCGGGTATTGGCTTGTCGTAGAGCATTCGATGGAATATGAAGATTACGATTACCACTATCTCACGCTGTATCTTGCGGATAAGCGCCACAACTTTGAACTCGTTCTCTGGGTTTCCGATACGATTTGGGCTGAATACAAAGAGGTTCTGTATGGGATCCTAAAGAGTGTGAAATACGGAGCCCTTCCAGAAGAGACTCCGGCGGAGAAGGAATCTCTTCCTCAAAAGGAAACCATTCCACAGCCAGAGGGAAGGATTGATCAGAAACTTACTCCGGAAGGGGTGTCTTCCGAAAAGCCAGAACTCTATCTGAATCGCGAACATGGATTCAGACTTCTGGTTCCCCCTTCTTGGGATGTTCGAAACGCAGAATTTGAATTTGAACTGGAAGGGTCTCTCCTTGAATTTGAAAAAGGAGAGCAAATGGCGGGAGCCTTAGGGTTTCACGAGGGAAACATCCTCCTAAAAGATTATGCAGAAGCTTTTGTTACCGGGGTCAAGGAGTCGAACAAATTATTTGAGGACCTTGGAACAACGCTTACCAAAACGGGAGGGATTCTTCGTCAATGTCGAGGAAAGCGGGAACAGACCCTCATTCGTTATTCTCTTTTCTTCCATTCCTCGGCAGGGAAAAATTACTACCTCGCTTTCTGGATGGCGGAAGATCACTGGAATTTGTACGAACCATCTCTTCTTTCCCTCTTTAATAGTTTTCTTTTCCCAACAAAAACGGGGGTCGAGAAAAAAGCCAGTCTGAAGAAGAACCCCGAACCAACCGTGGAACCCTCCTACCCCTGGCAGGGGTGTAAGGCGGGAAGTTGGGCCGAGTACCTCACGGTAACGGAAAAAGGGGAAACGCAAGAAAGGATGGGAGTGCGGTACGTTCTTTTAGAATCCGGAACGGGGTTCTATCGAATGAGAACGGATTTTCGTGTTTCGGAAGGGTGGGTAGAGGGGGAACCGGTTCGGATTGAGCTTTCTCTTTCTCCAGAAGGAAAGGACGAGGGGGAAGAAAAGCCCGAGCGTATTTTGGTGAAGGTAGCTGCAGGAGAGTTTCTCTGTGAATCGATCCAAAATGATAAGGGCGAGGTGTGGATGAACAGCGAGATTCCTTTTCGTCTGGTAAAATCGGTCTCTACTTCAGGAGAGAAGCGAACGCTTGTGACTCTGGTTGGTTTTGAAAAGAAATAGAAACGGCTCAATATTGAAAAAGGCCCGGAGATCGAATAGATCTTCGGGCCTTTGTTTTTTTGAGGGTGTTTAGGGTTTCCAGATCCAGACTTTTCCTTTTAAGTGGTGGCCGCACCCTTTTCGATGAATATGTCCTTTATGGATGTACCATTTCCCTCCGTGGCGGTAATGGCCACATTTGTGTGTATGGACATGTCCTTTCTTCACCACAACCACAGGATGCTTAATTTTGGGGCCGCGAACGGTTACGTGGGCGCGACATCCCGATACCGCTATTACCAGGATCAGGGCCGCTCCGGCAGTAAAAATCCATCTCATATGTCATCTCCTCATTTTCCTAGGGTCTAAAGTAGAGGGACATCGTCCCTGATATATATAACCTCATTTTTACATCTTGGTTCCTACTAATTTTATCCGTTTTTGCAGAAAGAGTTCTCGATTTTTCTGAAAAAAGAGGGGATTCGAGACGGCGGGGATTTGCTTTGGTATGGTGCGGTTCGTGAAACGGCGCATCATGCTTCTGGTCCTGGATGGATGGGGGATCAATCCACGCAGAGAAGCGAATGCTATCGAGTTGGCCCGTACCCCGGTATGGGATCGGCTGCGAGAGCGATATCCTTATGGGGCTCTCCACGCTTCTGGAGAATGTGTGGGGTTGCGTTCTGGTCTTATGGGCAATTCAGAAGTCGGGCACATGACGCTCGGGTCCGGGCGTGTGATCTGGCAAGATATCACTCGGATTGATAAGTCAATCGATGACCAATCTTTCTTCTCTCTCCCTGCATTACAAGGTTGTGTCGATGCGGTTCGTCAAAGTGGGGGAGACTTGCATCTGTACGGGCTTGCTTCCGATGGGGGTGTTCATAGTGCTCAGAAGCACTATTTTGCTCTCTTGGATTTTGCCAAACAAAATAATATCCAGGTCTGCTTCCACGCTCAAATGGATGGCCGGGACACACCGCCTTCCTCGGGCCTCGGATTTCTCCGGGAGCTCACTTCTCAGATGAAAGAAAAAGGTGTGGGTCGAATTGGATCGATCATGGGGCGGTATTGGGGAATGGACCGTGACAAACGGTGGGAGCGTACGGCGCGTGCTTATCAAGCGATCACCGCATTGGAGGGGCGCAAAGAGGTAGACCCCATTGGTGCCGTTGAACGAGCCTATGAGAGAGGAGAAACAGACGAATTTATTGAGCCGATTGTCTTTTCGGGAGGGCAGATCAAAGAGGGAGATGCCCTTTTTTGTTTCGATTTTCGTGCGGACCGAATGAGGCAGATTACGAGTGCTCTTGCTTTTTCTAACTTTGATGGTTTTGAGAGGAAAGTCTTTCCCTCGATCCATGTGGCCACGATGACCTCGTATCGGGAGGATTGGACTCTTCCGACCGCTTTTGCCCCACAAACGCATCCCAATAATCTGGGATCCGTTCTCGCACAAAACGGGGCCCGCCAACTCCGGATTGCAGAGACGGAAAAGTATGCCCATGTCACTTTTTTCTTTAATGCGGGAAGTGATACGGTCTATCCGGGAGAAGAACGGATTCTGGTTTCTTCTCCGCGGGTGGCGACCTATGATCTTCAGCCCGAGATGAGCGCCCCCGAGATTACGCAGAAGGTTGTGGAAGCGATGGAAGCGGAACGATTTGATGCGATTATTCAGAACTATGCAAATCCGGATATGGTTGGGCATACCGGGAAGCTGGATGCGACGATTCGTGCGTGCGAAGTGATCGATTCCTGTCTTGAACAGATTGTGCACGTTGCCGAGAAAAAAGACTGGACCCTTCTCGTTACCGGGGACCATGGAAATTGTGAGCAGATGGTGGCCGAAGAGACCGGAGAACCCCACACGTACCATACGACAAACCCTGTCCCTCTTCTTGTTGTTGGAGAAGAGTGGGTGGGTTCAAAAGTGCGGTCGGGAGGGTCATTCTCGGATGTGGCTCCCACCTTTTTACAGATGGCGGAGATAGAGGCGCCTCCGGAAATGACCGGAAAGCCTCTTTTGGGATAAACTTTGTCGAATTGCGCCTTTTAAGGCGTTCTGCTCACTTTACTTTCTCCCCCTCTCCTGGTTAAAATGCTCCGCTCATGTCTGTTATATTAATCACCGTATCCCTCTTGGTTTTTGGGTATGACGTTGACGACTGGCAATGGACGCCAGGCGTTGGCTTTGTCAATGCCCAGACGCAGGAGCAGAAGACCCCTCTGGAGTTTTATACTTTCGGTGTTGGGTTGGCTACTCAGCGAAGAACCGATGACGCTCTCGCTGTTTTTCATCTTCTTCTTGCGAACGTATCCGATTCGAAACTTCAGGAAGAGGTTCGATTTATTCGAGGGAAAATTCTCTGGTCAGGAAGTCGTTTTCGGGATGCTTATCTCGCTTTAGATGATTTTCTTCGACGTTTTCCCGCTTCGAAAAAGGCGGAAGAAGCAAAACAATTGGAAATGGATTCTGCCTTTCGCGTCGCCAAGAAGAAGGAGACCAGTGGCTTTTGGGCTGGAGTTCCTCTTTTGAAATGGCTTGCGCGTTCTTCCCGAGAAGGGCTCGACATGTTGAGAATGTCTCTTCAGCGGTACCCCCGGGAACCTTTCTCGAGTCTCTACTACTATAAAATGGCAGAACTCCTCTTTGAGGGTAGAGATTTTGATACGGCTAGCCATGAGTTGAAATTTATTCTTGCGGAATACCCCAAAACGGCCGAAGTCCCCAAAGCGATTTTGCTTCTCGGAAAAATTGGATTAAATAGGTTTGATTCAATTGAATATGACATTCATGGATTGAAAGAGGCGAGAAGGCACTTTGAAAGATTCATAGAAGAGGCGCCTATCTTGTCTGCTATTTCTTCCGACGCGGCTGGGTTCATTCAACAGTCCCTTCCCTATGCCA